>NZ_JAZHPF010000018.1 GCF_036543075.1 Deinococcus sp. YIM 134068 | reverse complement strand
GTCGTCCGCGTAGCGCCGGGCGTTGAAGTGGAAGCCACCCAGCCGCCCCTCGTCGAGCAGGAAGGCGACGATCTGCTCGATGTTGACTCCCTGCGCGTGGTGCCCGAGGTCCACGAGCACCTGCGCCTTCTCCCCTATCGCGAGGCAGTGGGCATAGGCCGCGCCCCAGTCGAAGAGGTCGGTGGCGTAGAAGGCGGGTTCGAACAGCTTGTATTCCACGAGCATCCGCGCGCCGTCGGGCAACGCGTCGTGGACCTGTCGCAGGGCCTCGCGCACCCGCCGTTTGCGCGCCCGCAGGTCGTCCTGCCCGGCGTAGTTCGTGCCGTCCGCGAACCACAGCGAGAGGTCGCGGGAGCCGGTCTGCCGCATGATGCCCACGCAGTCGAGGAGGTGGCTCAGCGCCCGCTCGCGCACCGCCGCGTCCGGGTGGGCGATGGAGCCGAACCTGTAGGCGTCGTCCTGAAAGACATTGGGGTTGATCGCGCCGAGGGTCACGCCGCGCGATTCGGCGAAGCGGCGCAATTCGGCGTAGTCCTCCACCTCGTCCCACGGGATATGGAGGGCGACCGAGGGGGCAATGCCGGTCAGGCGCTGGACCTCGGCGGCGTCCTCGATCTTCTCGTGGACGGTGCGGGCGGCACCGGGGGTGGAGAAAGTCTTGAAGCGCGTGCCGGAGTTGCCGTAGCCCCAACTGGGGGTCTCGATTCTTTGCTGGTCGAGGGCGGGGAAGAGCGCGTCGGTGTTCATCGGGCCTCCTGGGTGACGAGTTGGACATCGGCGGCGTCGAGGGCCGCCTGAACGTCGGCTGAGGGCGGCTGGTCGGTGACGAGGACATCCACCTGATCCAGCGTGGTGATGGTGGCGAGCGCCCGGCGGGCGAACTTGGAGGCGTCGAGCAGCGCCACCACGGTGCTCCCGGAGCGGATCAGCGCCTGCTTGGCCCCCACCTCCGGGAGGTGCGCGTCCGTGAAGCCGATTGCGGGGGAGAAGGCCTTGGCCGAGAAGAACACCTTGTCGGGGTGCAGCCGGGCGATGGTGTCCGTGAAAAAGGCCCCCACGAACGAGCGCGCGGGCGCGTGGAAGTTCCCGCCCACCATCGCGAAGGGCACGCCGCTTTGCGCGAGCACGTTCGCCGCGTCCAGCCCGCTGACGATGGCGCTGACCTTGCGCGCGTGCAGGACGCGGGCCAGGGCCAGGGCGGTGGTGCTGGCGTCGAGGGCGACCACCTCGCCGTCCTGAATCAGGTCCAGGGCCGCGCGGGCGATGCTGTCCTTGGCCTCGGTGTTCTTCGTGGCGCGGAGCTGGTGGGCCACCTCCTCGCTGGCCTTTTCCAGCAGCCGGGCACCGCCGTGGACCCGCTCCAGGTAGCCCTGTTCGGCGAGCTGGTCGAGGTCGCGCCGAACGGTCATCTCGTGGACGCCGAGTTCGGCGGCGAGGTCCTTGATCTTCACGACACGCCCCGCCAGCGCACGCCGCAGGATCAGGTGCTGGCGTTCGGCACCCACCCTCAGCACTTCGGAAACCATGCCCCAATCTAACATCACTCGCGCCGAAAATGACAAGACCTTGCAATTTTGCGGGGGGCGGTGTTAGATGTGGGGCAGAACCCAACCCTACCGCGCCGCCCCGCGCGCACCTTTTTGGTCCCTCAGCTCCCGTCCCGGAGGCTTCCCTGTGTCGTCAGCGTCCACCTCAGCCCCGCCCCAGCGGCACCGCGTGTGCTTTGTGCTCCGCGTGAGGGGCGAACACCTCGCCGAGTACCGGGCGCGGCACGCCCAGGTCTGGCCCGACATGCTCGGGGCTTTGCGCGAGACCGGCTGGCACAACTACTCGCTGTTTCTGGGGGACGACGGTCTCCTGATCGGCTACTTCGAGACGCCGGACCTGCGGGCCGCGCAGGAGGGCATGCGGGGGCGTGAAGTGAACGCGCGCTGGCAGGCCGAGATGGCCCCCTTCTTCGAGGACCTCGGCGGCAAGGCCCCGGACGAGGGCTTCCTGCGGCTGGAGGAGGTGTTTCACCTTGACTGAACAACCGATTCTCGCCCTGCACCACGCCAGCAAGAGCTTCGGCCCCGTGCGGGCGCTCGTGGACGTGAGTCTGGACCTCTTCGGCGGGGAGGCCCACGCCCTGCTCGGCGAGAACGGGGCGGGCAAGAGCACCCTCGTCAAGATTCTGGCGGGCGTCCACCGCGCCGACGGCGGCGACCTCCTCGTGGACGGCCAGCCGCGCACCTTCCACACCACCGCCGAGGCGCGGGACGCGGGCATCGCCATCATCTACCAGGAGCCGACGCTCTTTCCCGACCTGACGGTGGCGGAGAACGTCCTGATGGGCCGTCAGCCGCTGGGGGCGGGGGGGCGCATCGACCGCCGCGCGATGCTGTCGCGGGTGGGCGAGATTTTGCGGGACCTCGGCGTGCCCCTCGATCCGGCCCGGCCCGTGCGCGGCCTCTCCATCGCCGACCAGCAGATCGTGGAGATCGCCAAGGCCCTCTCCTTCCAGGCCCGCGTCCTGATCATGGACGAGCCGACTGCCGCCCTGACCGGGCAGGAGACCGAGCGGCTCTTCCGGGTCGTCCGCACCCTGCGCGCGCGCGGTGCCGCCGTGCTGTTCATCACGCACCGCCTGGAGGAGGCCTTCGCTGAGTGCCAGCGCTTCACGATCATGCGGGACGGGAGCTGGGTGAACTCCGGTCCCGCCCCCACGTACACCATCGACTCGGTGGTGCGCGGGATGGTGGGGCGCGATGTCAGCGAGCTGTATCCCAAGCTCCCCGTGACGCCGGGCGAGGTGGCCCTGGAGGTGCGGGGCCTCTCCCGGCGCGGCGTGTTCCGGAATGTGAGCTTCGAGGTGCGCCGGGGCGAGATCGTCGGCCTCGCCGGGCTGGTCGGGGCCGGGCGCAGCGAGGTGGCCCGCGCGATCTTCGGGATCGACCCGCGCGACGGCGGGGAGGTGCGCGTGCGGGGGCAGGTCATTCCCGGCGGGGACACCCTCGCCGCCATGAGTGCGGGCATCGGCCTCGTCCCCGAGGACCGCCGCCAGCAGGGGCTGGTGATGGAGATGTCCATCGAGCGCAACGCCACCCTCGCCATCCTGGGTCGCCTGCGGCGCGGCGTGCTGATGGACCGCGCGGCGGAGGAGCGGACCGCGAGCGACTGGACGAGCAAACTGCGCCTCAAGGCGCACCGCCTCACCGACCCCGTGAGCACCCTGTCGGGCGGCAACCAGCAGAAGGTCGTCCTCGCCAAGTGGCTCGCCACCGGCCCCACGGTATTGATCGTGGACGAGCCGACGCGTGGGGTGGACGTGGGCGCGAAGGCGGAGGTCCACCGCACCCTGGCCGAACTCGCCGCCGGGGGCCTCGCGGTCGTGATGATCTCCTCCGACCTCCCGGAGGTGCTCGGCATGGCCGACCGCATCCTGGTGATGCGCGAGGGCGAACTCGTGGGCGAACTGCCCCGGCGCGACGCCTCCGAGGAGGCCGTGATGTACCTCGCCACCGGGCAGAAGACGGCCCTGGGAGGTGTGGCGTGACGACCGGACTCTCGACCTCGGACCCGGCGGGCACGGCCCCGCCCGGCCTCCTGACGCGGCTCTTCCGTGCCCGCGAGGCCAGCCTGATCCTGATCCTGCTGGCGCTCGTCGCCGTGACCGCCGCCGTCAACCCGCGTTTCCTGAGCGCGCAGAGCCTGCGGGACCTGCTGCTCAACGTCTCCATCGTCGCGCTCGTCGTCGTCGGGCAGACGCTCGTGCTGCTGATGAAGCACGTGGACCTCAGCGTGAGCAGCATCCTCGGCCTCACGGCCTTTCTCTCGGGGTCGCTCTTCGTCGCCAATCCGGGGATGCCGATCTGGCTGGCCTTCGTGGCGGGCCTGGGCATCGGCGCGGCTCTCGGCGCGGTGAACGGCCTGCTCGTCGCGTACGGGAGGGTGCCCGCCCTCGTCGCCACGCTGGGCACGCTGTACGTGTTTCGCGGGGTGGACTACGCCGTCGTTCAGGGGGGACAGATCACGGCCTCGAACCTCCCCCCGGCGTTCAGCGCCTTCGCCAGCGGCAGCGTCCTCGGGGTGCCGTCCCTCGTGCTGCTCGTGCTCGCGGTGATGGTGATCTTCGGCGTCTACCTGCGCTCGTACCGCTCGGGCCGGGAATATTACGCGGTCGGCTCCAACGTGGAGGCGGCCAACCTCGCGGGCATCAACGTGGGCCGCCGCGTCCTGACGGGCTTCGTCCTCTCCGGGGCCATCGCGGGCCTCGCGGGGGTGCTGTACCTCGCGCGTTTCGGGACGGTGGACGCCGCCGCCGGGACGGGGCTGGAGCTTCAGGTCATCGCCGCCGCTGTCGTGGGCGGGGTGGCGATCACGGGCGGCGTCGGCACGGTCGCGGGGGCGGGCATCGGCGCGCTGCTGCTCGGCGTGATCGGGAGCGCCCTCGTCGCCCTGCGTGCCCCGGCGTTCTGGCAGCAGGCCATTCAGGGCGCGCTGCTGCTGCTCGCCATCAGCGTGGACATCGTTCTCGCCCGCCGCGCCGCCCGCAGGGTGCAGGAAAGGAGCCACCGTTGACCGTTCCCCAGCCCGCCCCACCCCCGGCCCCGCAGCGGCCCGCCCGCAGCCTGCTCGGCTGGGAGACGACCATCCTCGCGCTCGTCGCCGTGGCGCTGCTCGTCGGCTCCACCCTCTCCGACGCCTTTCTCACGGGGGCGAACCTCTCGAACCTCGCCTCGAACCTCGTGGAGATCGCCCTGATCGCCCTCACGATGACGCTGGTGGTCATCGCCGCCGAGATCGACCTGTCCGTCGCGTCCATCGTCGGCATGTGCTCCGCCCTGCTCGGCGTGCTGTGGGCCGCGCAGGTCCCGATGGGGCTGGCGATCCTCGGGGCGCTCGGCCTCGGGGCGCTCGCGGGCCTCCTCAACGGGTGGCTCGTCACTCGCCTCGGGTTGCCCTCGCTCGCCGTCACCATCGGTACGCTCGCCCTGTACCGGGGCCTCGCGTACGCCCTGCTGGGGGACCGGGCCGTGGCCGACTTCCCCCCCTTCTGGACCAACCTGGGCTTCGGGCTGGTGCCCGGCACGCAGCTTCCGATCCCCATCGTCGCGTTCGTGATCCTCGCCGTCGTCACCGCCGCCCTGCTGCACGCCACGCCGTTCGGGCGCTCGCTGTACGCCATCGGCGCGAACGAGGTCGCCGCGCGCTTCGCGGGATTGCGGGTGGGGCGCACGAAGCTGCTGCTGTTCGTCCTCTCGGGCCTGATGAGCGCCTTCGCCGCCGTGGTGTACACCTTCCGCTTCTCCAGCGCGCGGGCGGACAACGCGGTGGGCCTCGAACTCTCCGTCATCGCGGCGGTGCTGCTGGGCGGCGTGAGCATCTTCGGCGGGCGCGGCAGCGTGATCGGCGTGATCGCCGCCGTGTTCCTGATCGGCATCATCCAGAATGCGCTGACCCTCGCGGACGTGCCGAACGAGATTCTCACCATCGTCACGGGCCTGCTCCTGATCCTCTCGGTCCTCGGCCCGAACCTCGCCGCACGTGTCCGGGCCGCGCGTCAGAGGCGGAGCACCCTCGCGGGTCCGAAGGGAGGCGCGCCGTGAGTCCCTGACCTCACGTGCCCCGGCGCAGCGCCCTTTTTCCCTCCCTCCCGTCCACCCGCCAACCCGCCAACCCGCCAACCCGCCAACCCGCCGCCTTCCCCTTCCCTTTCCCCGGAGGAATCCCATGCACCACCGCAAAGCCATGCTCGCCGCCCTGACCCTCTCGCTGGGCACCCTCTCGCTGGGGGCCGTCGCGCTCGCCCAGACCGGCCTCCAGAAGGGCATCACCATCGCCTTTCTGCCCAAGCAGGTGAACAACCCGTACTTCGCGACCGCCTGGAAGGGCGGGCAGGCCGCCGTCAAGGAGTTCGCGGGCGTCGGCAAGCAGGTCGGGCCGTCCGACGCGGGCGCGAGCAGCCAGGTGAGCTATATCAACACGCTCCTCGCCCAGCGCCAGAAGGCCATCGTGGTCTCGGCCAGCGACCAGAACGCGCTCGTGCCGTACCTCAAGCGGGCCATGAGCCAGGGCGTGAAGGTCGTCACCTACGACAGCGACGTGGCCGTGGGCGGGCGCAACGTCTTCGTCAGCCAGGCCAGCGCGGACACCATCGCCCGCGACCAGGTGCGAATCCTCGCGCGGCAGATCGGCAGCAAGGGCGAGATCGCCATTCTGTCGGCCACTCCGAACGCCACCAACCAGAACGCCTGGATCAAGGTGATGCAAGAAGAGCTGAAAAAGCCCCAGTACAAGGACATGCGGCTCGTCAAAATCGCCTACGGCAACGACGACGACCAGAAGTCCTTCACCGAGATGCAGGGGCTGATGCAGGCCTACCCCAACCTCCGGGGCGTGATCTCGCCCACCACCGTCGGCATCAGCGCCGCCGCCCGCTACCTGTCGGGCAGCCCCTACAAGGGCAAGGTGGCCCTCACCGGCCTGGGCACCCCCAACCAGATGCGCGAGTTCGTGAAGAACGGGACCGTGCAGGGCTTCGCGCTGTGGAACCCGGAGGACCTCGGCTACCTCGCCTCCTACGCGGCGGCGGCGCTCGTGAGCGGGCAGATCACCGGCAAGGAGGGCGAGAAGTTCAGCGCCGGGAAGCTCGGCCAGCGCACGGTCGGCAAGGACGGCGTGGTGATCCTCGGCCCCTTGACCGTCTTCGACAAGAACAACATCGACAAGTTCAACTTCTGATCCGGGCGGGCACTGCCCGGCATTCGTGACAGCTCCCCGTCGTTCTGCGGCGGGGAGTTCTCATGCGTGAGCCGGGCGGCGGTGCCGGGGGGGTCCTGGCCCCCTGTCGGTGAGGACCCCCCGCCCCGACGCACCGTCATTTCGGCCCACTCACCCTCTTTCACCGGCACGCCGCCGCCCTCCTGACCTCCGGTTGGGGTGGGCGGCGGCGTGTTCGCCCGCGAGGTCGGCGCTCCCGGCCCCACTGCCGGGGGGGGAGCGGACTGGGGCCGCAGCTACAATTCCGCGCACCTCAACGCGGGGGGATGTAAGAGCAATGTGCGAAACCTCTTCTTAGATTCCGGGTGTTCGTCCGGGGCGAGATTTGGGAGCAGGCCAGATGAGTACACGTGGGAGAGCACCCACCCGCCCCACTCCCGCCGCCCCGCACCCTTTTGTTCTCACCGACGAGCAAGACCTGGAGGTTTCCGCATGGCCCGTATTCTGACCGTTGACGATTCTCCCGCCGACCTCAAGCTGATGGAGACGGCGCTGCGCTCGGCCCGGCACACCGTGATCCCGCTTGGCGACCCGACCGGGGTCGAGGGGGCCGTGGAACGCGAGCAGCCCGACCTGCTGCTGCTCGACGTGGTGATGCCGGGCCGCAACGGCTACGACGTGCTGCGCGCCGTGCGCCGCGCGCCCAGGGGCAAGGCCCTGAAGGTGATCCTCGTGTCGAGCAAGGGCCAGGACACCGACGTGAAGTGGGGCCTGCGCCAGGGGGCCGACGACTACCTCGTCAAGCCGTACACCCCGGAGCAACTGCTCGCCGTCGTGGCGCGGCACGTGGGCTGAGGCGTGGCCCGCGCCCTGACCTTTCAGGTGGCCGGCCACCTGCTCAGCCTGGCGGGAGCCGGGCGGCGCGAGGTGGTCGAGCGGGGGGCGGTCGTGCCGCTGCCCCACGGCGAGCCGCTGCTGCTGGGTCTGACCGCCGTGCATGGCCGCTCAGTGCCCCTGCTCAGCGTGGCCGCGCTGCTGGGTCACGGCCCCGACGCCCTCACCCCCGGCGGGTTGACCCTGCTGGCTGAAGAGGGGGGCGAGGAGGTGGCGCTGGCGGTGGACAGCGTGGGGGAGTTCGCTGAGGTGACGCCGGTGTCTGGTGACGCGGACCCCCTCGGGGAGGCGGCGACACCCGGCGATCCCCGCCCGCTGCACCTGCCCGCCCTGATGCGCCTGCTCCGGCAACAGCTCGCGCCCGGCAGCCGGGCCTGAGCCGCGTTCCCGGCACTCCCCTCTTTCCCACTCCCTCAGCCCCCATCCCCCGCCCCTCCCCCCCCCTTCCAGCTCCAGAGGAGTCCCCGTGCAAAGCCGTCTCGAACTTCCCACGCAGGGCCGCGTCCGCCCGGTGAAGACCCAAACCTCGCGCACGTCCTGGCTCGACCACATGCCCTTCAGCCGCAAGGTGCTGCTGATCTCGGTCATTCCCCTCACGGGCCTGCTCAGTGTGGGTGCCGTCTCGCTGGGCAACCTGCGCGAGATTCGCTACAACCTCTCGAACATCTACGAGTTCATGCTCATCCCCATCGAGGCCATCGGGGAGGCCGACATGCGCTTCACCGAGGTCCAGCTCTATACCGAGCGTCTGCGCGACCCACTGCTGACGCCGGCGGACCGCGCCAGCCTGCTCAAGGCCCTCGACCAGTCGAACAAGGGGGCGCTGGAGGTGATCGGGCGCTACAACAAGGAGTGGGTGACGACGGCCAGCCCCGAGTTCACGGCCACGCTCCGGGACGCCGGCAAGCTGGCCTGGCAGCAGAGCGAGGTCGGCCACCTCTCCAGCCTCAACGCCGCCCTCCAGCGCAGCCAGCGGTCCCTGAACGCCTACGTCGCCTCCGTGCGGGCGGGCACCCCGGATCAGCGGGCGCTGACCCAGACGAACCAGGGCTACACGCAGGTCCGGGGCGACATGGGCCGCCTCATCGACGTGAACATGCAGTTCGCCGACCTGTCCTACGGGGCGGCACGCGCCGCCGACCGCCAGACGACCGTGACCACGCTGGCCGTCGCCGGGCTGGCGCTGCTGCTCGCCGCCGCGCTGAGCTGGCTGGTCGTCCGCTCGCTGACGCGCCGCATGTCCCAGCTCACCGCCGGGGCACGCGCCCTGGAGGCCGGGGAGCTGGGGCGGCAGGTGCCGGTCGTGGGCCGCGATGAGGTCGGCGTGCTCGCCGGGGCCTTCAACCGCGCCTCGGCCCAGTTGCAGGAGAACGAGGCCAACGTCGGGCGGGAGCGCGAGGAGGCCCAGCGCCTTCAGCAGAACATCGGCTCGTTTCTCGACGTGACGATGGACATCGCCTCGGGCGACCTCACGAAGCGCGGGCAGGTCACGGAGGACGTGCTGGGCAACGTGGTGGACTCCATCAACCTGATGGTGGACGAACTCGCGGAGGTGCTGCGCGAGGTGCAGGGGGCGGCGGCGTCGGTGAGCGGCGGCAGCGCGGCCATGCTCGCCACCACCGAGCAGATCGCGCATGCGGCGGACACGACCTTCGCCGCCACCCGGCAGGTGAGCGCGCAGGTGGGCACCGTGACGGGCGGCATCCGCGAGGTGGCGCGGGACGCGCAGCTCAGCGCCGATGCGGCCCGACAGGCGCTCGCCGCCTCCGAGCAGGGCCAGCAGGCCGTGCAGGAGACGCTGGGCGGCATGGAGAACATCCGCCGCGAGGTGCAGGGGGTGGCGCGGCGCATCAAGACGCTCGGCGAGCGGTCGCTGGAGATTCAGGACATCGTGGACACCATCTCGCGGCTGTCCTCGCAGACGAACCTGCTGGCGCTCAACGCCGCCATCGAGGCCGCCGGGGCGGGCGCGGCGGGCAGCCGCTTCGCCATCGTCGCCGACGAGGTTCGCAAGCTCGCGGACTCCTCGGCGCAGGCCACCGCGCGCATCGCCACCCTGATCAAGACGGTGCAGCTCGAGATTCAGGAGGTCGTCACCTCGGTGGAGGACGGCACCCGCGAGGTCGAGCAGGGCTACCGGGTGGCGGGCACGGCGGGCGAGCAGCTCCGCGAGCTGGGCCGCCTGGCGCAGGAGGCGGCGGCCTTCTCCGAGCGCATCCGCCAGGCCACGGGCGAGCAGGTGCGGCAGGTCGAGCAGGTCGGCGGCGCGGTGCAGGACATCGAGCGCGTTGCCGACGAGTCGAACGCCTCGGTTGCGGGGGGGCGTCAGGCCGCCGAGGACCTGCGGCGACTGGCGGACGACCTCGGCGAGCTGCTCACCCGCTTCCGCCTGTCGGTGTAGTGCCGTGCCAGACAGCGCCATGTCGGACTCCATGTACGGGGACCTGACCGAGACCTACCTGCAAGACACCCGTGGGGTCCTCGCCGACCTCGAGGACGCCAGCGTGCGCCTGTGGCTCCAGGAGGGCCGCGCGGGGGCACTGGAGGACCTCGCGGTCCTGACCCACCGCCTGCGCGGCACCGCCGCCCTGTACGGCCACCCCCAGACCGCCACCCTCGCCGGACTGCTCGAACGGCTGCTGGAGGGCCGCGCGGACTTCCCAGGGCCGCTGGTCGGCGGTGTGGTCGGCGTGCTGGAGTGCGCCCACACCTGCCTGACCGGGGCGCTGGACCGGGTGGCGGCGGGGCTGGACGAGGGGCCGGTCGGGCTGGAGTTCACCCGGCTGGGGGGGGCGGCGGGGCTGAGCGCCCTGCTGCGGGCCTACCCGGCGGCGTTCCGGCCCGTCGCCAGCGGGGGCGAGGAGGAAGTGACGGGGGACGTTCCCTTCGCCCAGGAACAGGCGGAGCTGTGGTCCTTTTTCGCCCCCGAGGCGCGGGAGCTGATCGAGACGCTGCGCGCCCAGCTCGCGGCGGGGGGCGAGGACCTCGGCGCGATGTTCCGCGCGGCCCACACCCTCAAGGGCAGCGCGGCGATGGTGGGCCTGTCCACGCTTCAGGGCCTCGGCCACACCCTGGAGGACCTGCTGGGCCACGTCCGCGAGGGGGGCACGTCCATTGAGCGGGCGGCCCCCCTGCTGGAGGAGGGTCTCGCCCTGGCCGGGGGGGTGCTCGCGGAGGCGGCGGGTGAGGGCGCGGTGCCGGAGGCGGCCCTGCGGGATCACGCCACGCGCACCCAGGCCCTGGTTCGCGGGGAGGCGGCGGTCGCGGCGGCTTCCCCCCCCACCGCCCCGGCCTCGGCCCCGGCCCGCCTCTCCGTGCGGGTGGAGGGCGAGCAGCTCGACGCGATGCTGGAGGGGGTGGGCCGCCTCGTCACGGTGCGCGCCCGGCTGAGCGGCCTCGTGGGACGCCAGCGAACCCTCGCCGACCACCTCGACGCCGCGCATACCCGCGTGCAGCGGACCCTGCGCGACTTCGAGGAACGGTATCTCAACCCCACCCTGGGCGGGGGTGGGGCGGGCGGGAGTGCGGTGGGTGTGGCCGGATCAGCCCGCGCGGACGCCGCCCCCGCTCCCGCCACGGACGCGCGCCTCGCGGACTTCAGCGCCCTGGAACTCGACACCTACAGCGACCTGAACGTGCTGGCCCGCTCGCTGACCGAGCTGAGCGCCGACCTCGCGGAGATTCGGGAGGGCACGCGCGCCGGGCTGGGCGACCTCGGCGAGGAGGTCCTGGGGCTGGACAAGGTGGCTCGGGGCCTGCGCTCGGACGTGAGCCGCGCCCGCCGTACCCCCCTCTCCCGCGCCACCGCGCCGCTGCACCGCTGGGCGCGCGAGCGCGGCGGCCTGACCCTGCACGCCGAGGGTGAGGACCTCTCCATCGATGCGGCGGCGGTGCCCCCCCTGGCCCAGGCTCTGCTCCACCTCGTCACGAACGCGGCCACCCACGGCCTGGAACCCGAGGCCGAGCGCGTGGCGCGGGGCAAACCCCCCACCGGCACCGTGAGGATCACCGCCCGCGCGCAGGGCGGGCAGCTCCACGTCACCGTCGAGGACAACGGGCGCGGGCTGCCGCTGGCGAAGGTGCGGGAGCGGGCGCTCGCGGCGGGCCTCGCGGGGGCCTCGGAGCTGCGCGGGCTGAGCGACGCACAACTCGCCGAACTCGTGTTCGTGCCGGGCCTGAGCACCGCCGGGGCCGTGACCCACGAGGCGGGGCGCGGCGTCGGGATGGACGCGGTGCGCTCGGCGGTCGAGGGCCTCGGCGGGCGCGTCAGCCTGCACAGCGTCCCCGGCCAGGGCACGACCGTCACCCTGCACGTGCCGCTGACCCAGCAGATCGCCGGGGTCCTCGTCGCCCGCGTGGGGCAGGTCCGGCTCGCCCTGCTCGCCGACGGGGTGCGCGGCCTGCGGCCCCTGGAGGACGGCCCCGAACCTGCCGGGGCGGACGTGGCGCGGGTGGACCTGCACGCCCTGTGGGGCCAGGTGCCCGGCCCGGTCCGGTACGTCGCCCGCCTGGAGGCCGGGGCGGGGGAGGTCGAGGTGATCGCCGACGAGTTCACCCACCTGGAGGAGGTCGTGCTGCGGTCCGCCGGCCCCCTGCTGGGCACGCTGGGCTACCTGGCGGGCACGGCGGTCGGCGAGGACGGGACCGCGCTGCCCGTGCTCGACCCATCGGGGCTGCCCGCCGCCGCCCGGCGCTCGTCCGGTCAGGCCCCTCGCCTGGGCACCCCTGGGGCCGAGGTCGCTCCTGGGCGCGTGCTGCTGGTGGACGACAGCCTCAGCGTGCGCCGCCACCTGGGCCGGGCGCTGGGCCGGGCGGGCTTCACGGTGCTCACCGCCAGCGACGGGCGCGAGGCCCTCGACCGCCTGATCGGCGGGGAGCGCGTGGACGTGGTGCTCACCGACCTGGAGATGCCGCGCGCCAACGGCTTCGAGGTCCTTCAGGGCCTGCGCGGCCACACGGTCACGGCGGGGCTGCCGGTCGTGGTGATGACCACCCGCACGGGCGAGAAGCATCAGCAGCTCGCGCTGGACCTCGGTGCCGACGATTACTTCGCCAAGCCCGCCGACGAGCGACGCCTTGCCCGGCGGCTGGGCGACCTGATCGCCGGGGGCCGGGGCACGGGGGGCCGGGTCACGGGGGAGGCGGCCCGCCCCGGCTGAGCCGCGCTTCCCACCGTTCTTCCCGGTTCGCCCGTCCCAACTCTTCCCACCCCGCCCTGGAGGCCTGTTTCCCATGACCACCCAAGACATTCTGGTTGTCGACGACAGCGTGAGCGTTCGCAAGGCGCTCGAGCGCATCCTGGCCCCGCAGGGCCTGCGCGTGCGCACCGCCGACAGCGGCGAGGACGCCCTCAACCAGCTCGACCCCCCGCCGGGGCTGGTGATCGCCGACGTGCTGATGCCCGGCATGAGCGGCCTGCAACTCGCCGAAACGGTCCAGGCCCGGTATCCGGGTCTCCCGGTCCTGCTCATGAGCGGCGTGGTGGACGAACCGCTGCAACAGCAGGCGCGGCGGGTGGGGGTCGCGCGGGTGATGCGGAAGCCCTTCACGCCCGGCGAACTGCTGCCCGTGGTCTCCGAGCTGCTGGGCGCAGGCACGGGCACGGCGGCCCCCACCCCCGAGTCCCCTGCCCCGGCGGCCAGCGACCCGGACCTCCGGGCGTGGACGGCGCTGCTCGCGCACCTGAACACCCAGCCCGGCCTGCTGGCCGTCACCCTCTTCGACCTCAGGGGCCACCCGCTGCATCAGGGCCACACGCCCCTGCCCCCCACCCTCGGCCTGTACGCCCGCTTCCTGCTGACTGCCGCCTTCACGGCGGGCCTGCACGTGGAGGCGCGGCAGCCGCAGATTCTTCAGGTCGCGTACGAGAACCGCACCCTGCTGCTGACCGAGTACGCGGGGGGCTACCTCGTCTCCCTGTGGCCGGACGCGTCCGGTGCCCAGGCCCTCACGCGCTGGCTGCGTTCGGCGCGGGTCCCGGTCGCGGCACGGTGATCCGGTGAAGCGACCTGGTGGCGGGCGGTCCCGGACGAGGCGGTGGAGTCTAGGACCACCCGCCTGAACTTCGGCGGAGGGCGGACGGAGCGCCGTTTGAGCGATGGCCGCTCGGTGAGACCCGTTTGGATGGGTTTAACCCGCCGTCATCTCCAGACAGTGCACTTTTCGTCAGAGATTGCACCCTATTGTTTTGACATTAAATGGAGGGCAGCGGTTCCGGCCAGCGGGCGGGGGCGTGGCCTCTCCCGGTGGAACCTGGAAATGGAGGAGGTATGACAGCATCTCAAAATCCCCGGTCCTCCCTGCTGCTGGTCGGCGAGCCGGGGGACCACCTGCGGCGGTACCTGCACACCCACGTGCCCGCCTCGGCGCAGTGGCAGGTGCGGTCCTTCCCGACGGTGGAGGCCGTGCTGGCGGAAGCGCCCCACGAAGCGCCGAACCTGGCGGTGGTCGTCTGCCCGCAGGAGGACGCGCTGCTGTGCTTCGACCTGCACCACCTGCTGGAGCATGCCAAGCGGCGCTGGCCCTACACCTTCTTCATCGTGGTGAGCCTGCAGCCCCTGCGCCACCCGGAGGCCCTGTTCGAGCGGTTCGGGGAGATGCCGGTCGTCGATCTGAGCGCGGCCTCGGACCTGGGGGCCGTCATCGAGCGGGAGATGGCGAGCGGCACCTACGGGCTGGTGCGCGGCGTGTCGCTGCCGAGCTTTCTTCAGGTGATGGCCTGGGAGCACAAGAGCCTGTCCATCCGCGTGGAGTCCCCGCAGGGGTGGGGGCGGCTGCACCTGCTCCGGGGCCAGCTCGTGGGGGCCTACTCGAACGTCTCGCGGCGGGAGGGGGAGGCGGCGGCGCTGGAGATTCTGTCGTGGGAGTCGGTCTCGCTTCGAATCGAACGCTCGTACCACAATGGCCGGGGCGGCGAGCTGCGCGACCTCCAGCATCTCCTGATGGACGCCATGAAGCTCAAGGACGAGGACGCCAAGCAGGGAGGGGACCTGCTCGGGGACCTGCTGTTCGACGACGGCCCGGAATCCGGCGGCGCGGACGAACTGGGGCTGGACCTGGGGCTGGACCTGGGGCTGGACCTGGGGCAGCGGCGTCCGGGACCCCCGACCTCCAACATCGGGGAGACGCTCGGCGCGGCGATGCGGGAGCTGGACGGCGCGCACGCCGTTTCGCTCGTGGACTACCAGATCGGCATGGCGCTGGAGACCCAGGGCACGGGCTTCGACTTCGACGCCGCCGCCGCGACCTACACCACGGTGGTGCGCGCCCAGTTGCAGCTCATGGAGAGCCTGGGCCTGGGTGACGGCCCGGAGGACATCCTGATCACCCTGAAAGACCAGTACCACATCCTCGCCCTCGTCCCGAACGAGCCGCTGTTCCTGCACCTGGTCCTGTCCCGCAGGGAGGGCAATCTGGCGGTGGCGCGCTCCACCCTCGGGGCGCTGGGGCACCAGCTCGTCGTGATGTAGACCTGGGCGACGCCGGGCAGGAGTCTCCCGGTTTCCCCGGCCTGCTTGAGCGAGCCTGAAGTCTCGCCGTCCCCCGCTTCCCCTGGGGCGCGGCGACCCGCAAGATGACGGGCAGGAGGCCCACATGGCGCAGCGGGGCGAGAAGATCAAGAAGGCCAAGACCCAGGCGTTGCTGGACGACGCGACCTTTGCCGCCGCCGGGCAGAGCGGCCCCGGCAACGCGCCGATCACACGCACGGGCGCGCACGACGTCGGCAGGCTCGGCAGGACCGACCTCGCCGAGCAGGTCGCCGGGCGCACCAGCCTGAGCAAGGGGCAGGCGGCGGCGGCCATCGACGCGCTGCTCGGCGGGGTCGTGGAGGCGTTGCGCGGCGGCCAGAGTGTGGGCCTGCCCGGCCTGGGCACGCTCTCCGTGCGCGAGACGGCGGCCCGGACCGGGGTGCGGCCCGGCACCAGCGAGAGGATTCAGATTCCGGCGGGCAGGAAGGTCGCCTTCAAGGTCGCCTCCACCCTCAAGGGCGGCCTGGGCACCGAGTAGACCCGCCGGGCCGGGTTCCACCCCGCTCCCCCGCCGCGTAGCCGTGGGGTCCACCCCACACCGTCAGGGCAGGCCACACCGACCTCGACAGGACACCACCCGGTGGGGGATGGGCCGCCTCTCGCATCCGCGCGGAACAGTATCTTGACCCCGTGACCATCCCGTCCACGGTCTCCCCGGCGGTGCCTGTCCCCCTGAGCGAGCATCTCCAGAACGTAACCGAGGCGCTGGCCGCCGCCCAGACGGGCGAGGCGGTCTTCCGGGTCGTCCTGACCCCCGCCCTTACCGCCCTGAACGCCGTCGCGGGCGCGGTCCTGCTCGTCAGCGACGACGGCACACGCCTGGACCTCGCCGCCAGGCAGGGCTACCCTCGGCAGCGGGATGAACGTTCCCGTGATCGTCGGGGGCGAGGTGCGCGGCATCCTGGGCCTGGGGCGGCCCGGAGACCTGCGGTGGGAGGAGCGCGAGAAGGCCGTCGTGCGCGCGGTGGCCCGTGGCCTCGCCCTGGCCTTCGGGCGGGCCGAGCAGACCCGGCGTCTGGAGGCGCAGAACGCGGAGCTGGAGGCCCGGACCGGGGCGCTGGAGGGCTTCGCCCGCCTCACCCAGGACCTCGCCGTGCGCGACGACCCGCGCGCCTTCGTCCGCCGCGCGCAGGAGCTGATCCTCTCGCTGCTGCCGCCCGGCTACGCCCTGTACTACGAGCGCGAGGGGGACCGCTGGCGCAATCAGGTGCAGGTGGGGGACGTGGGCAACGCCGAGTTGCAGGCCCCTTCATCGACGCGGGGCCGCCCGTGGGGGTGGTGACGCCCTCGGTGGACGTGCCGTGGACGACCGGGCAGCCCTTCTATCAGGACGCCTACGCCCAGGGCAGCGACACCCCGGCGGAGCTGGTGCAGCAGGTCAACGCCGCCGCCTCGCTGCCCGTCTTCCGGCGCGGCGAGCCGGTGGGAGTGCTCATCGCCGTGCTGTTCGAGGGGCGGGCGTGGACCCGCACCGACCGGGCCGTGCTGGAGACGGTGGTGGGCAGCCTCGGCCTCGCGCTGGAGCGTGTGGCGGGCGTCGCGGAGCTGGAGGCGCGCACGCGGGAGGTCAGCGGGTGGCGCGAACGCTACGAGGTCGCCGTGCGCGGCTCGGGCCACCTGCTCTACGACTGGGACCCGGCGACGGACGCCATCGTGTACGGAGGCGCGGTCGAGGGGATCACCGGATACACGGTCGAGGAACTGGACGGCCATCTGAGCGACTGGACGGGGCGACTGATCCACCCCAACGACCGCGAGACCTTCGCGCGGGAGATCGCGTCGGGTGACGAGGCCCACGTGGCGTTCCGGCTGCTGCACAAGGACGGCAGCGTCCGCGAGGTGGAGGACGACGGGTACTTCAAGCGGGACGCGGGCGGCGGGGTCACGCGCATGGTGGGCTTCGTCAGGGACGTGACCGAGCGCAGGCGGGCCGAGGAGGCGCTGGTGCGGCAGAGCGAGGAGTTGCGCCGCAGCAACGGGGAGCTGGAGCAGTTCGCCTACGTCGCCTCCCACGACCTGCAAGCGCCCATCCGGGCGGTGACGAGCCTCGCCGAACTCACCCTGCGCCGCTACGGCGACCTGCTCGACGACCGGGGGCGGCTGTACCTCCGTCAGATCGCTCCGTGAGGTCGTGGAGAGCGGGGAGCACATGAAGCGGCTGGTAGACGACCTGCTGGCCTTTTCCAGGGTGCATACCGGGCGGCGCGAGCCGTCCCCCGTGGACTCCGGCGCGGTGTTCGACGCCGTGCATAGGCGTCTGTCCGGCGAGAGCGAGGCGGGGGGAGCGGACGTGACGCGGGGCGGCCTCCCCACCGTGCGGGCGGACGCGCGGCAGCTCGACCAGCTCCTCCGGAACCTGATTACCACCGGGCTGAAGTACCGCCGCGAGGGTATCCCGCCGCGGGTCCACGTCACGGCGGCGCGGGAGGGCGACTTCTGGCGCTTCGCCGTCTCGGACAACGGCATCGGCATAGAGGCCCAGTACCACGGGCGCATCTTCGTGATCTTCCAGCGGCTGCACGGGCGCGAAACGTACGAGGGCACCGGAATCGGGCTGGCGGTGTGCAAGAAGATCGTCGAGGGGCACGGCGGGCGGCTGTGGGTGGAGAGCATACCGGGCGAGGGGTGTCCACCTTCTTCTTCACGCTGCCGGGGGCGTGAGGGCGCTGCTCCGGGGCAGGCCGCCGAGCGCCACGGGTTCGGGGAGCGGACAGGCCCTGTACCTCATGGGCCACCGCCGGGAGTCGGGGGGCGCGGGTCCGGTCCGGAAGCAGGAACCGTCGCCGTCGCCCCGGCCCAGGCAAGAGAGGATCAAGGTGGGGCGCATAGATGTCATCATGCTGACCGTCAGCGAAGCATCACCCGCCGCAGGGACCCTTCGCTCCGCTCACGGTGACAAGCTGCGTGAGCTTCGCCCTGACAGGTGAACGTCGGCCACGCGCCCACCACCGACGGGAGCACGTGATCGAGGAGGCGGGGCGAAACAGCGAGGGTCAACCCTGCCGCACACGTCGCGGAAGGCAGCGGGCCGACCACGTGTGCGCCCGCCCTCTGCCAACGGAGCGGGTGAACGATACGGCGTCACCCGGCAAGTTGCAAGGAAACCCTTATCCGACCCTTACACCCCGTCGTCATGCTGGGGAGCAAGGTGTGGGGTGCAGGCGGGCCACGACGTCGCCCCACCCGGATGTCACTCAAGTTCACCTGTTCGGCGGCGGCCACGGTGTCGTCCGTCCCCTCATTCCTCCGTGGGAAGGTCCTCCTGTGTTCAAACGCACCCTCTGGCTCCTCGGTTCCGCCCTCCTGCTCAACTCCTGCACGCTTATGACCAACACCTCCGGCACAAGGGTCTACAACCTCGACTTCGACGCCAACGCGTTCCGCCCGGTGACGACGCAGGTGAACGGCAGGGAGGTCCGCTACCGCGCCTACGAGCGTGTCGTCTACGTGCGCAGTCCCCAGGACACGACCTACCAGAGCATGAACATCTACGTCCCCGAGGAGTATTTCGGGGGCCGGACCATCGGGGCGTACAACGCGCAGACCGCACCCATCTTCCTCCCCAACGGGGTCGGCGGCTATATGCAGGCGGAGCCGGGGACGGCGGGCAACGACGAGCGCACGGGGAGTCCCAACGCCGCCCTCGTCGCGCTGTCCAGGGGCTACGTGGTGGCCGCTCCCGGTGCCAGGGGCCGCTCCACCAAGAACGCGGCGGGCGAGTTCGTCGGCAAGGCCCCCGCCGCCATCGTGGACCTCAAGGCCGCCGTGCGCTACCTGCGCTACAACGACCGGGCGATGCCGGGGAACGCGGAGAGGATCATCTCCAACGGCACGAGCGCGGGCGGGGCACTCTCCGCCCTGCTGGGAGCCTCCGGCAATAACCGGGACTACGAGCCGTACCTGACCGCCCTGGGTGCGGCGCAGACACGTGACGACATCTTCGCCGTCTCCAGCTACTGCCCCATCACCAACCTGGAGAACGCCGACGCCGCCTACGAGTGGCAATTCGGCGGGGTGAACGACTACACCCGGCTGCAAATCGCCAGGGACACGGACTTCCGCATCCAGCGCACGCTCGTTCCGGGGACGCTGACGGCGGAACAGATCGCGCTCTCGAACGAGCTGAAGCCGACGTTCCCGGCCTACCTCAACGGCCTGCGAATCAGGAGCGGCAGCGGAGGTGGCAGCAGCGTCCTGACCCTGGACCAGAACGGCAACGGCTCCTTCAAGGAGTATGTCGCGTCGTTCATTCAGGCCTCCGCGCAGACGGCCCTGGACGCGGGGCAGGACCTCTCCGCCGCGACCTATCTCACGGTTTCCGGCGGGCGGGTCACGGCGGTCGACTTCGACGCCTACGTTCGCGCCGTGGGCCGCCAGAAGATACCGCCAGCCTTCGACGGCCTGAGCCTGGAGAACGGCGAGAACGAGCTGTTCGGGACGAGCGCGGCGAATGCGCGGCACTTCACGGCGTTCAGCCAGCAGCGGAGCAAGGCGGGCGGCGCGGTGGCCGAACCCGAGGTGGTCCGCCTGATGAACCCCATGAACTACGTCGGGGCGACGGGCACCCAGCGGGCGCTCCACTGGCGGATTCGGACGGGCACGGCGGACCGGGACACGTCCCTGGCCGTCCCGGTGATCCTGGGAACCCGCCTCATCAACGCGGGCTACGACGTGGACCTGTTCCTGCCGTGGAACGTCCCTCACAGCGGGGACTACGACCTCGATCAACTCTTCGCGTGGATGGACAGGGTGGCGGCACCGTAGGTCATGCGGGGAGGCGGGGAAGAGAAGGAAAGTCAGGCCAAAGGGGAGGACGCGCAAAGGTCGCCGCTGCCTGGCGGCCTTCGACTTTTGTGTGTAGAGCGCCGTTCCAAACACATCTGAACCAGAGCTGGTGTGGGGGGCAGAGGACGCCCACGCCCCCTCCTCGACCTCCTCGTCCGCTGCGGTGAGGTCTCCGATGTGCGGGGAGCGGTCCTATACTCGGGGCCACACCCGCCGCCCCGCCAGCACTCCCCCGGAGGAAGCATGTTCAAACGCGCTCTGCTCACCCTCGCCCTCCTGTTCGCCCTCCCGCAGCCCGCCTCGGCCCAGGGCCTGGGCGGCAGCGCCTCCAGCCTGTCGAGTTCGATCTTCAAGCTGATGAAGGGGGTGAGCGGCCCGGCGGCCCCGGCGACCGGGGGGACAACCACCGGCCAGACCCCGGCGACCCCTCGCCCACCCGCCCCGGTCGCCCAGCCAGGGGCGCTGAACTTCAAGGTCAGCCCGGCGGTGCGCCGGGGGGTGATCGACACCTTCGTGGGCGAGGTCACGGCGGCCAGCCCGGAGTCGGGGGCGGAGTGGCAGAAGCTCTTCACGGGCGCGGACGTGTTTGCCGAGATCGACCGGCAGATGAAGACTCTGTTCGGCCTGAGTTCCACCAACGTCGCCGACGTGTGGGCGCTGTACTGGAGCTACGCGTGGCTGATGACCCAGAGCCGCACCGACGACCCCACGCGGGCGCAGGTGGTCGGGCTGCGCGACCAGTTCCGGCCCCTGCTGCTCTCCATCCCTGCCGTCGCCGGGCTGAACGACACCCAGAAGCAGGAGATGGCCGAATCATTGCTGCTGCAAACCGTCCTCTTCGGCGCGCTGGCCGAGGCCTGGAAGGACGACCCCGCCAGCCGCGCCGAGTTCGGCCAGGGCCTCGCGCAGGGCACGGCGGAGCTTGGTCTGGACCTCGGCCTCGTGGACCTGACCGAGCGAGGCTTCACCGTCCGCAAGTAGCGCGGGACGCGGAGGCTCAGCGCCCGCCCACCCGCTTCAGCCACGACCCGCCGATATTCAGGCGCTCTCCCCGTGTCGGGTCGTCCCCCAGGAAGACGGCGGGCTGGGGATAGACGAACAGGCGCTGAACCCGGCCATCGTCGAACGTGAGGGTCAGCCAGTTGTCCTTCACGGTGAGCTTGCCCTGTCCCCCTTCCGTGCGGGTGGAACTTCCGCCGCCGACCGCCCCGCCCAGCACCGGATTGGGCGAGATCAATGTGGAACTCGACGAGCTGGACTTCCACTGGAAGCCCCCCTGCGGGGTAAACAGGTAGCCGCCTGACAGCGCGTTGTAAACCCCGACCCCGCCGCCGAGGGCACCACCCGCCGGGCCGCTTCCGGTGAAGTCCTCCGACGTGTACACCCCGGCCAGCGCGGCGGCGGTGAGGGGCGTCACCCGGACGTACCGCGTCTCCCCCAGGGTGAAGCCGTCCGCCGTCTTGCGGTAGGCCTGTGGATCGTCCCAGGTGCCGTCGTCGTCCTGGAAGAGCAACTGGCCGCCTTTCAACGTGTAGCGTTCGCAGAAGGGGTCGCCGTTGGGCCGGGTGCGGGTGCAGTCGGGCACGGTGCCCAGTTCGGTGGGGTCGAGGCCGTCCAGATGGAAGCCGCCGGGCCGGAAGAGGGACAGTTCGAGTTCGTACCAGGCCGTGAAGAGGGTCCCGATTATCCGTGGGCGATTTTGCAGGCTGACGAACAGCCCGTCCGGCCCGCCGCCGACCCCCGTGTTCGGTGCGGGCGCGCGGCCATACAGCAGCCCCGGCCTGGGTGTGACCCTCGCGCGGCAGGTGGCGATCAGGGTGGTGGTGCTCTCTCGGTAGAACAGCCTGGAGTCGGTGGTCTTCTCAGTAATCTCCAGCTCGCGGTTGCCGTGCTCGTCCTCGTCCATCTCACCGACGGAGAGGTCGAACGGGCCGCCCGTGAACTGCACGAGGCCCGCCCAGTCCCCCGAGCGGCTTCCCGAGAAGACCAGCCGGGTGCGCCCGTTCCCCCTCGGGGTGGAGTAGGTGCCCGCCCCGAAGTTCAGGGCGTAGGGCGAGCCGCCCCGCGCGTCCCGGCAGGTCAGCGCCTCCGTGCCGACGCGCTTGCGGGTCAGCTCCAGGCGCAGGGCCTCGGCCCTCGGTCCGGCCTGATAACACAGGACTCCCCTTCGAGTTGCCGCGTGCTCGGCCTGGAAGGTCTGGCCGTCGTCGTCGTTGCCCCGCACGTAGCTTCTGGAGGCCGTCAGCGGACCCTCCAGCGTCAGGGTCGGCGTCTCCCCCGCCGCCTTGGGCTGTGTCCAGCGGCCAGACGTGCGCGTGGTGCCGTCCGTCAGGGTGTACGTGCCGCCCGCCGCCACCGCCACGCGCAGGTCGGGCGTCGGCGTCATGGCGCGCACGTCGTCGCGGTTGTACTCGCCCACGAAGTAGCAGTCGAAGGCGTCGGGCAACAGGTCCGTGCGCGGGTCCAGGCCACGCTTGCGGGCCGCTGGATACGTGACGGCGGCGGTGGAGGCCGCCACGCGGTCCGCGCGTCCGGTGGACCACGGCACGGCGGGCAGCCGGGGTAGCGCCTCTCCCCTCGCCGTCAGCCCCGACGGGCGGAAGGTGACGGTGCCCAACGGCTCCATCGCCTCGTCGATGTCGGCGTCCGCGCCCGCCAGCAGGAGCGCCAGCCCCCACTGGCCTCCCCGCGCGAAGAAGAAGTAGACCTGCACGTTCCCCTCCCCGGTGGTGGGGTCGGTGACGCCCCCGCTGTAGGCGAGCACCTCCGCGCCGTCCACGCTCTCACGGGCACCCAGCCGGACGGTGCTGTTCTTCCCCCGCGTGAGGTCGGCGACCGTGGCCCCGGCGACCGCCTCCAGCGTGCGGCCCGCGAGCGGTTCCGGCGGCGTGAACAGGTACGCGGCACCCCCCACCGCGAACGCACGCACGCCGTCTTGCACCGACTCCTTCGCCCCGTCCGGCAGCGTGAACGCCCACGCGCCGAGGGTGTAGGTCTTCGCGGCGGCGGCCCCGGCCAGCAGCAGGGCGAGCAGGCAGATTCTGAGCAAGTGCGTCATTTCTTCCACCAATCATGCTCGCCCAGCAGGGTCCAGTCCACGCTCTTCTCCCTGCGCTGAGCGCCGTAAGCCAGCGTATAGGTCGGCCCGCTGCGGACGCCGCCCCCGTCCGGGCGCAGGGTCAGGGTGAAGGAGGCCGGGTCGTAGCTCCAGCGCCCGCCCGCCTGGCGATCCCCGTTCGTGCCGCCCCCGACGTTGGGGCCGCTGACCACCGTGAAGCTCGTATTGGCCGAGAGATAGCGCCCGCCCTGCCGCAACTCCAGGTCGCGGTCGCTGCGGGAGAAGACGGCGGTGCCCCCCACGCTCGACGACGAGGTGCTCACCGTGCCGAAGATGCCCACGAGGTCGGCGGGCTTCAGGGGCGCGGCCTCGCGGTAGGTCGTGCCCCCCGCCGTCAGGGTCGCCTGCGGGCCGTTCTGACTCAGCCGGTAGACCGTCACTCCACCGTTCGGGGCCGTGACCTGAAAGCCGCCCGAGACTGCCTTCCACGTCGCGGGCAGCTCGCCCTCGCCCACGCGCCGCAGGTCGGGGGCGCGGTAGTCCGGCTCGGGATCGGCGCTCAGGAAGACGCCGCCGGGGAGAAAGGCCGCCAGCCGCACGTCCTGATAGGTCTGCATGACGAGGCCGAGGTCGCCGCCCGGCACTGCCATGACGCCCGTGTTGATGTACGCGAAGACCCGCGCCCGCTCGCCCCGCGCGTAGCCTTCTGCGATGGCCCGTTGCAGAGTGGCGAACCGCGCCGTGCGGGCCGTCAGGTCCTTCCTGACCGCCTCCGGGCTGAGGCGCACGCTGTCGGCCAGCGCGGTCAGCACGGCGAGGCGCGGGCCGGACACGTCCCCCTGCCGAAAGCCGTACAGCTCCAGCGGCAGGGTCACGCCCCCCTGGTCCAGCAGGACGAAGAGCGAATAGTCGGGGTCGTCGTCCTGAGCGTCGTCCGCGCGGGAGAGCACGGCCAGCGTGACCGTCACCCCACCAACCTTTTCACTGCCGCTGTTGAGCACCCGGACGACCTCGCCCCGGCCCTTTTCCATCCACGCGGTCAGGCTCGCCAGGGCACCCGGCCCACCTGCGGGCAGCGCCTCGTGGACGCGGATCAGCGGGAAATCGTCGGTCACGTCGCCCGTATCCCCCTCGTACACCACGCAGCGGCCAGGGCAGTTGTAGCGGTAGGCGTCCGTCACCTTCATCCCCGGCGGGTCCTGCCAGGTGACGCCCGCATACCGGGCCGGGGCCGCGCCCGCCGGGGTGGTCAGGGCCAGCGCGGCACTCAGCACGGCGGCGAGGAGGGGGAGTGGGCGAAAGGGTCCGGGCATGGGTCCTCCGTGGGTCTCGTTCTGTGGGGTGGGTGCTCAGTATGGAGCTATCACAGAAAAGAGGAGGAGGCACCTGTCCGCCGGGGTGGAACTGGGGATTCCTGCTCTGGCCCGTCGGGATGCGGGAGAGCGCCCTGCCCGAACGCCTCACCGACGGCACGGACGGGGGCAGCTCCTCCGGTGGCGTCTGCCCGTCTCGCGGACTCGAAAGGAGGTTCGGCGACGCCCTTCAGTGTGCGGCCACCAACTCATACAGATTCCGATTGAACAGTTACAAAAACTGTTCAATCCGAGCGGAGCGAGAAGGAACGTTTAGGGTTGCCGGGAAAGGAGTTATCAAATCGGGAGGACGCCGATTTGATAACGGATTGGACGGAAACCGTATCAGACACGGATAATTCCTCGCCTCACCTCCGCTTTCCCGCGAGGTCGGCGGTGTGCGGTGCCGGGGCCGCCGCGTGGGGGTGCTCCTCCGGCCCGGCCCTTCCGAGAAAGCCCAGCAGCGGGCGGGCCAGCGCCATGTCCTCCGTTCCCAGGCTGAGGACCGTGGAGAGGTGGTTGTGGCCGGGCACCTGAGAGAAGTGGGGGAGAGCGCCGTACTTCTCCCCGTACGCGGAGAGGAAGCGGAGGCTGGGCCGCTCGATCTCCTCCGGGTCGAACTCCGCCGTCATGAACAGCAGGGGCACCGTGTCGCCCCGGTACGCGCGGAGCAGGCCCAGCGGGGCGTTCGCGTCGATCTGCGCCCCGTCCGCCCCGAAGTACGCCTTCGTGACCTCCTCCCGTGGGCCGCCGTGCGGCAGCGTGCAGGGCGTGGAGAGCAGCACGGCGCGGGCCACCCCCGGCGTGCCCCCCTCTTGCAGCTCCTGACGAAACAGGTAGGTGGCAGCGTGAATGGCCCCCGCCGAGTTCCCGAAAAGGGTGAGGTCATGGGCGTCGCCGCCATACCCGGCGATGTGCTCGCGTGCCCAGGCCACCACCCGCGCCACGTCCTCCCCGCCGCCGGGAAAGCGGACGTGCGGGACCAGGCGGTAGTTCGCCACCACCGCGACGACGCCATGCCGCGCGAGGAAGCCGCCGAGGTTGGCATAGACCAGGCCCCCCGACTCCGGGAGGGTCTTGTCCCCCGTCCACAGGCCGCCGCCGTGGAAGAACAGCACCACCCCATGCGGTCCCGGCGCGGCGGGCCGGTATACGTCCAGGCGGTGACGTTCATGGGGGCCGTACGGGAGGTCACGGGTGACGCGCACGCCCTCCGTGCTCTCCCCGGAGAGTCGGCGGTGGACGGGCAGGTAGGCGGCCAGGGTCTCGTCGGCGACCGTCTTGTTCCAGGCGGGACCGAAGCGGGCGATCAGGTCCGGGGCCGGGGAGGGGACGGGGGACGGGGGCATCAGGCTGACTCCGACGGGACGAACGAGATGTCGAGGGTCTGCTCGGCGCGGGCGAGGTCGGGCTGATCGCCGGGGGCGGGGGACCCGTCGGGGAAGACGGGGTACGCCCACGCCTCCCCCGCCACGGCGAAGAGTTGCTCGATCCCCGCCCCCGCGTTCATCGTCAGGAGGCGGGTGCTGCTGCCCTCCAACGTGTAGCCGTGGACGCACCCGGCGGGAATGTTCACGCAGTCGCCGGGATGCGCCACCGTCTCGGCCCCGTCCAGCGTCACGCGCAGCCGCCCGTCGAGGACGTACAGCACCTCGTGGGTCCCCCGGTGGACGTGGGCGGGCATCCGTGCCCCCCTCGGCCCCTCGATGACCGCCTTGCCGAGCACCCCGCCCGTCTGGGCGCCGCCCGCCAGGACCGTGCAGAGCTGCCCGAACATCACGTGCCGCTCGCCGCAGTCCGCCCGCAGGAAGTACGAGGTCTCCCGCTCCGGCAGCGTCTCGTTCATCGGCCCCGTCCCGGCGGCGAAGGGCTGGAGGTCGCGGCGGAAGCTCACGTCATGCAACTCCTGCGCCCGGCCCAGCCGCTCGAAGGGGGGCGGCGAGGTGTCCACGGGCGGAAAGACCGGCCCCCCGTATGGGTTGGAGGTGGAGACGAAGAACTCCTCCCAGCCGCCGGGAGTGATCGCGCCGACCATCTCCGTCCGCTGCCCGAGGAAGCCGTAGGCGTGCGGGCTGCCGGGGGCGACGTAGGCGAAGTCGCCGGGATTGAGGACGTGACTCTCCCCGTCCGCCCAGAGCTGCATCTGCCCGCGCGTGACGAGGAAGGTGTCGCGCGCCTCCCGGTGGCTGTGGAAGGGGATGGGCTTGTCCTTCGGCCCGAGGACCATGACGACGGCGAGGGCACCCCCCGACTGCGCCCCGCCCACGAGGATGCGGGTGGTCTGGCCGAGCAGGACGCCGGACGTGCCGCCCCCGGCCTCCAGCACATAGGGCGTGGTCGTGTCGGGCAGCGTGGTGACGGGGGTGAGTGAGGGAGAGGTCATAGAGGCTCCTTCAGGTGAGAGGGTCAGGTGAGAGGGT
The DNA here is from genome assembly GCF_036543075.1 of Deinococcus sp. YIM 134068. Lineage (NCBI taxonomy): Bacteria > Thermotogati > Deinococcota > Deinococci > Deinococcales > Deinococcaceae > Deinococcus > Deinococcus lichenicola. The sequence goes on along the minus strand of NZ_JAZHPF010000018.1, from coordinate 44,357 downwards.
GGGAGTCGGCAGGTGGCAGGGGTTGGGTCACATGCGGCCTCCTTGAGTCGTGAAGAGGGGAGAGCGGGCGACCATCACCGCTCCACCACGGGGTCCCGCCGCTCCCGCACCGGGCGCAGGGCCGAGGAGGCGTCCACCGGACTCACGCCGGAGAACGGCTGCCCCCCGGTCAGGGCACGCACCACGGCCTCCTGCATCGGCAGAACGGGCGAGTAGGCGTTGACGAGCGTCTTGCAGCGCGGCGCTTCAAGGGCGTAATACGGCGTGCCGAGCGAGACGATGGCCGTGGGCAGCACGTCCCAGAAGCGTTCCATCGCCCGGAAGGGGTTGCCGTGCAGCTCCATCCAGTCCAGCCGCAGGTCGTCCCTCACCATCAGCCCCTCCTGCGCCACCACGTAGAGCAGGGCGTCGAAGTCGTCGGGGCTGACCCGCGTCCCCGGCGTGTACAGCGTGACCTCGAAGCCCGCCTCCCCCAGCAGGTCGGGCACGCGCAGGTCGGGCAGCGGGAAGCCCAGGCCGTTCGTGCGGCGGGGCTGGCGGATGACGAGCAGGCGGCGGTGCTTGGTGGGATCGAGCGGCAGGAGGTTCTGGGTATCGCTGACCAGCGTCACGGCCCGCTCCGCGCATTCCTCCGCCCAGGCGAGATGTTCCGGGGCGCGGAGCGTGCTGGCCTCCGGGAGAGCGGTGCTCCTGTGCAGCCCCAGCGACGCCTTGAGCGCCAGGACGCGCGTCACCGCCTCGTCCACCCGCGCCCCCGTCAGCCGCCCGTCCGCCACGCCCCGGCGCAGGAACTCCAGGTCGCGCTCCACGTCGGTGGGGAAGAGCAGGATGTCGCAGCCCGCCGCGATCACCTGGGGCACGGTGTCCTCCCGCCGTCCCTGCGAGGTGAAGCCGCCCATCTCGGTCGCGTCCGACACGACCACGCCGCCAAAGCCCAGTTCCTCCCTCAGCAGCGTGGTGGTCAGCAGGGGCGAGAGGGTCGCGGGCAGGTCCGCCTCGTCCGGCCTCCCCCGCGCGTGGGCATAGGCGGGGAACGTGATGTGCCCCGGCATGACCGTCCTCACGCCCGACGCGATCAGGTGGCGGAACACCGCCCCGTAACTCGCCTCCCACGCGGGCAGGTCCAGCGTGTTCTCACTGGTGACGAGGTGCTGGTTGCGGTCGTCCATCCCGTCGCCCGGCCAGTGTTTGGCGCAGGCAGCGACCCCCTCGGCCTGGAGGGCCTGAATCGTCGCCTCACAGAAGGCCGTCACCCGCCCCACGTCACTCCCGAACGAGCGGGTGTTCACGATGGGGCTGCGCGGGTTGAGGTCGAGGTCCGCGACCGGCGAGAACGTGAGGTTGAAGCCGACGGCCCGGCCCTCGCGGCCCATCACCTGCCCGAGCCGCTGGGCGAAGACGGGATCGTCGGTCGTCGCCACCGCCATCTGGTTCGGGTAGGGCGTGCCCGCCGTGCCGCCGACCGAGGCGAGTTCCCCGCCCTCCAGGTCGGTGCTGAGCAGCATCGGCACGCGGCTGCGTTCCTGCAGGTAGGTCGTGGAGTCGCGGAGCGCCCCCGGATCGACGGTGACGAAGCGGGACACGCCGCCCACACCGAGGGCCAGGAAGCGGTCGAGTTCCGCGCGGTCCAGCCGCAGGCCGATGGGGACGAGCAGTTGCGCGAGCTTCTCGCTCAGGCTCAGCCCGTCGCGCGTGCGGGCGACCCAGGCTTGCGCCTCGGCGTCGAGGAAGAAGGGGGATGCGCTCAGATCGGGGAGTGTCATGGTTTACCTCGGAGGGGGGGAGAGGGGGTGGCAGCGTGGTGAGGGTGAGTTACGTCGTCAGGTCCACCCCACGGGGACTGAACATCTCCCGCCCGTCGGGCAGCGCGGCGGTGAACGTGTAGACGCCGCTGCCGACATTTACCCGAACCTCCCCATCCCGCGTCTCGATCCCGGACACTCCCGCGCCGGAACTCAGGGGGTGTCCGTCCACCTCCACATGCTCGACCGGGCCGGGCAGGTGGACGGTGGCCGTGGTGCCGGGGGGGACCGTGACCTCCACCTTGAGACTGTCCCCGTCCCGCGTCCACGCGACGGCGGCGGGACCGTACACGGTGTCGTGGCTCAGGCGGACGGAGGTCAGCCCGCAGCCGAAGTCGGGCCGCACCGCGAAATGCCGGTATCCTGGCGTAAGCCGCCGCAGGCCGCCCAGGTGACGGTACATCCAGTCGCCCACGCACCCGAAGGCGTAATGGTTGTACGAGACGGGCTGGACCTCCCCCTCCGGCGTGATCGCCCGCCAGTTCTCCCAGATCGTCGTCGCGCCGCGCTCCACCTCGTACAGCCACGACGGGCACTCCGTCTGGAACAGCAGCCGGGAGGCCACGTCCGGGCGACCGCCCTCACACAGCACGTCGAGCAGGAAGGGCACCGACGCGAAGCCCGTGTCCAGCCGGTCCCCGTTCGCCTCGATCATCCCCACCAGTTGGCCGAGCACCTGCGGTCGGCGCTCCTCCGGGATCAGGCCGAGGTGGAGCGCCAGGACGTAGACGCCCTGAAAGTGTGCCCTCAGCCGCCCGTCGGGCGAGAGGTACTCCCCGGCGAACGCCTGACGGACCCGGCGGTTCAGTTCGGCGTATCGCTCGGCGTCCTCCACCTTCCCCAGAACCCCCGCGACCTGTGCCAGAAGGTTCGTCGAATAGGCGTAGAAGCAGGTGGCGACGAGTTCTCTGGTCGCCATCGCCCCCTCCACCGGGTGGGGGATGCTGGGAATCAGCCAGTCGCCGAAGTGGAAGCCGGTGTTCCACAGATACCGCTGTCGCTCCCGTTCCGCAGGAGAGAGTTCTTCGGCAGAACTATTCTCCGGCAGTCCCTCCGCCGCCTGCCGTTCGATGTACGCCACCCACCGCTGCATGGTGGGATAGTTCTCCGCGAGCACGCCCTCGTCCGCGTACTCCCCATACAGCACCCACGGAACGATGATGCACGCGTCCCCCCACCCCGCCGAGGAGGGCGCGCCGAAGGGGTCCACCATGCTCGGCGTGGTCGGCACGAAGTTGGGAATCTGCCCGTCGGGCAGTTGCTCCCGCTGAACGAGGCGGAGCCAGCGCGTCAGGAAGGCGTTCACCCCCATGTTGAATACGGCGGTGGGCGCGAACGCCTGAATGTCGCCCGTCCAGCCCGTCCTCTCGCGCTGGGGGCAGTCGGTGGGGATGCTCAGGAAGTTTCCCCGCTGGCTCCACACGACGTTGGCCTGGAGGCGGTTGAGGCGCGGGTCGCTCGTCTCGAACGTGCCCGCCATCGGGAGGTCGGACGCGAGCACGACCGCCGTGAAGTCCTCCGCGCGAACCGCGCCCGGAGACCCGATCACCCTCACGTACCGGAAGCCGTGGAAGGTGAAGGTCGGCTCGTACGTCTCCTCGTCCCCACCCCGCAGGATGTACACGTCCGTCTGGTCCTTGTTGCGCCACGTGATGTTCTGGAAGAAGTTGCCGTGCTCGTCCAGCACCTCGGCGTGTTGCAGGAAGACTTCCGTTCCCGCCGCTCCCCGCACCGTCATCCGCACCCGGCCCGCGATCACCTGCCCGAAGTCCACCACCGTCTCCCCGGCGGGGGTCGTCAGCACCTGAAGGGCGGGGAGCGTCATGACCGCGCGCACCGCCTCCCCGTATTGCATCACGAGGTTGTCGTATCCGTACTCCGCGAGCGTGACGGGGGACCACCCGGAGTCGTCGAACGCGGGCGTGCTCCACCCCGGCATCTCCCGGCGGGCGTCGTACCGCTCCCCGATGAACAGGTCGCTGTAGACGAGGGGGCCGTCCACGGAGGAACGTATGTTCCCGTCGGAGGCGACGGTGAGCCGCACGCCGTCCTCAAGCTCAATCTCTAGCTGGAACAGCACCCCGAGGCGGTCGCCGAAGTTCAGGCTGTCCCCGGCGGCGCTGGTTCGCCCGGCATACCAGCCGTCGGCCAGGGTGACTCCGAGCGCGTTCTGGCCGAGCTGCACTTGCCCCGTCACGTCGTACGTCTGCACCATCAGGAACTGCGGGTACGACGTGTTCTCCGGGGTCAGTTCGCGGTCGCCCACCCGCTCCCCGTTGAGGTCCAGCGTGTAGAGGCCGTGGGCGGTGGCGTAGAGCCGGGCTTTGCGGACAGGACCAGGAATCTCGAAGGTCCGGCGCAGGCGCGGGCAGGGGTGCAACTTCCCCGGAAGCGTCCGCGTCTCCTCCGGCGTGCGCGGCCCCATCCCCATCGCCGCGAAGAAGTTGATGGGCGGCTCCGGGGTGACGGGTTCCTGCCGGGGTTCCACCCAGCGGGCCTGCCAGTCGTCCGGGTTCAGGAGGCCCATCTCCCAGAGGCCGGGTTCGCTCCAGCCGCTCACGGTCCCCGCCTCGTCCCAGACCCGCACCTTCCAGCAGTACCGCCGCCTCGATTCCAGGGGTGGGCCGTCATACCGGACGTGCGCGGACCCCTCGGAGGAGACGCGGCCCGTGCCCCACAGCGCGCGGTCGGGGGTGAGATCGGCCTCCTCCCCGGCGACGAGCACTTCATACGCGGTCTGCCGCACGCCCCGCCGGTCGCTCTGCAAGACCCAGCTCAGCCGGGGCTGACGCTCGCCCAGGCCCACGGGGTCGCGCATGAATTCGCAACGCGGCTCGGCGGGAGTGGGCGTCACGGGCACGCCTCCGGGGGTGGGCTGGCGGTGGGCTGAGGCACGGAACGTCATGGGAACTCCTTGTCGGGGAGGCAGCCAGGGGCAGGGGAGGACAGGCCCGGTCAAGAACCGTTCCCGCCGCGCCCGCGAGGCCTGGGAAGCCTGACGGGTGCGGCGAGAAGCGGGACCTACACGGCGAGGTCAGGTCGCACCGGGGCGGGACCCTCGGCAGACTGGGGCAGCGGACTCATCTCCGGGATGGGGGCGACGGCCACGGCGCTCAGAAGACCGAACAGGGCGAACACGCCGAAGAAGAGGGGGAAGCCTCCCAGGCCGATCAGCGCCGGGGCGAGGGCGGGCGCGATGGAGTTGGGGAGCGCCCCGGCGATATTCATGATGCCGAAGTCCTTCGCGGCGTCCGCCCTGTTCGGCAGGATGCGGGCGATCAGCGCGATGTCCACCGCGAGGAAGGCCCCGAAGCCGACCCCCAGAATCGCGCCGCCGATCATGAACACCGGGAAGCCGGGGGCGAGCGCCTGAATCAGCAATCCGAGCGCGAGGATGACCGCCGAGACGGCCACGAAGGGCTTCTGCTTGCGCGTCCGGTCCGAGAGCATTCCGCCCAGCACCGAGGCCACGGCGAGGCCCACCGTCGAGGTCAGGGTGACGAGCGCCATCATGCCCGCGACCCGCTCCTGGGGCACGCCGAAGCGCTGGATCAGGTACAGGGCACCGAAGGTCTGCGTGGCGAAGGCCAGCCCGGCGAGGAGGCGCACGGCGAACGCCCACGAGAAGGCGGGGTAACGGCGGGGGTCGGGGTAGATGCGCGCGAGCCGCTCGGGGAAGCTCAACCGCTGCGCCGTGGGGGCGACGTAGTGGTGCTGACGTTCGCGGACGAGCAGACAGGTGACGAGCGCCCCGACCACCGAGACGAGCGCGAGGATGTTGAACTTGCTTCCCAGCGAGAGGCTGTTGACCGCCGTCATCAGCGTGAAGCCGAGCATGATCGCCAGCGGGTTGAACATGCCGATCAATCCGGAGGCCGTGCCGCGCCGGGACTCCGGCACCTGATCCGGGATGAGCGCGGAGTACGCGGCGCTGGCGAAGGTGTACCCGACCTGAGCCACGCACCACAGGAGGATGACGGCGGGGACGGTGGTGGCCCCGCCCAGGGCGACGAGCGCGGCGGCCCCGACGAGCGTGCCGAGCAGAATCCACGGGCGGCGGCGACCGACGGCGAGGCCGGTCCGGTCGCTGATCGCCCCCCCGACGAAGTAGCTCACGAGGCTGACGAGCGAGCCGATGCCCACCGCCGCGCTGAAGTTCGCCGTGACCCGCTGCGGGTCGAGCGCCAGGAACTTGAAGGTGAGCAGCAGCGCGAGCGGAATGACCGTCGCCAGCGTGTACCCGAACTGGCCGATCACCATGCCGCTCAGGAGGCGGCCAAAGGGGGTGGCGGGCCGCTGGGGAAGGGGGAGGGGGGCAGAGGTTCCGCTCATGGTGGTCCTGCCTTTCTGCTCGGCCACGGTGGGCGAGCGGGGGAGAAGTGGCAGAACCCCGCGTCGGAAGTCAGTCGCCTGGTTCCGGCAGTCCCGCCTGCTGGTGCGCGGACGGGGAAACCCCCGCCGGGCACGGCCTGTGTTCGACTCGTTGTGTGGCCCCACTGTGCGCCACGGCCCGGCCCCTGACAATCCCCTCGTTTCATATACTGGGACCGAACTCGAATCCACGGCGCGCGCCGCAGAGGCAGGAGGTCCCCATGCTGGGAACGCTGGAGAAGGCCGGGCAGGTGCTCGATCTGTACTCGGACGATCAGCCGGAGTGGGGCGCGACGGGGGTGGCCGCCGCGCTGGGGATTCCGAAGGCCAGCGCCCACCACCTGCTCGCCTCGCTCGCCGGGATCGGGCTGCTGCGGCGCACGGCGGCGGGCCGCTACCGCCTGGGCTTCAAGGCCCTCGCGCTGGGGCGCATCCTGCTCAGGACGACCCCCTGGCGCGAGGCCGCCGAGCGGGAGATGACGGCCCTCGTCGCGGAGTGCGGCGAGACCGTGCAGCTCGCCGCGCTCGACAGTGGCCACCTCGTCTGCGTCACCCGGCTGGAGGGCACCCGGCCCGGCTGCCTGCGCGCCTCGGAGGTCGAGGGCAGCTTCATCCCGCCCCATTGCAGCTCGAACGGCAAGGTGCTGCTCGCCTCCCTGCCGGGCGAGCGGGTGGGGCAGGTCCTGCACAACCAGGGCATGGCCCGCTTCACGGAGAACACCATCGTCACGCCCGACGAGCTGGACTCCGAGCTGGAGCGCGTCCGGGCGCAGGGCTTCGCCTACGACATCGGGGAGTTCCGGGGGGGCGTGTGCTCGGTCGGTGCCCCCATCCGCAATCACCTCGGCGAGGTGGTGGCCTCCCTGAGCCTCGGTGCCCCCGCCGGGCGCTTCCACGAGCGCAAGGCCGCGTACCGCACGGCGGTCATTCGCGTCACCGAGCGCATTTCCCTCCGCATCGGCTACGGCCCGGCGGCGCTGTCCTGAGCGTGTGGGCGGGAGGGGAGAGGGGCGGTCCCGTCCCATACGACGCCTGCTGTGAACTGCGGAGTGGGCAGTGAAGGCTTGTTCGTCGTCCGGCGAGAGGACGAGTGCTGTTCGTCACCCCTCTCCCCGGCCCTCTGCTTCGCGGCTCTCCGGGTCTCCCACGAGGAGAGAGGGAGGAGAAAGCACAGGTGGGACGCTGGTTTTGTAGGGCACATCAGGCGTTTAGAGCAGTTGACAGAAGAACGGTTGTCACCCTGAGCGAAGCGAAGGGCCTCGTTCATTTCGTTTCGAGATGCCTCGCTGACGCTCAGCATGACCATGTTGGTGTCAACTGCTCTACGGGCGGACGCTCAGGCCGGGTCGTCCGTGGAGTCGGGGCGCGAACGGCCACGTCGTCTGGGCAGGGACCGCAGCTCCTCCCGGCCCGCCTCCGAGGTCCACACCCACCGCCCCTCGCCGGTGAGCAGGGGAGTGAACCCGATCAGGGCCGAGGCCCGCTCCCCCGCCGAGGTGACCGCTTCCCTGACCTCCCGCGCCCGCACGGCGCACCGCTCCACGGGCAGGCCGACGCCCAGCGCCGCGATGGCCTCCCCGTTGTGGTTGCGAATCGGCGCGGCCACCCAGCACGGGTCCGCGTGGTGCTCGCCCACCTCCAGCGCGTAGCCCTGCGAGCGGATGCGGGCGAGTTCCGCCATGAGGACCTCCGGCTCCGTCGAAGTGTCCGCGTGCTGCCGCAACGCCGCCTCCACCACGTCCGGGGGGCGGAAGGCCAGCAGCACCCGTCCCCCCGGACTCGCGGGCGCGGGCAGGGCCGCTCCCACCCCCGGCGGCGGGAGGCTGTCCGCCCGCCTCCCACCCAGCGAGGCGACCGTGACGAACTGCCCGCCGTCGAGAACGCCGAGCTGCACCGTCTCTCCGAACCGCTCCGTGAGGGGCCGCATCTGCGCCTGCGCCACGTCCCGCCACGGCGTGTTCGCCAGCAGGACCTGACTCAGGGCGAGCAGCTTGAACCCCAGCCGGTAGCGTCCGGCGAGCGTGCGGTGGAGCAGCCCCAGGTGCGCCAGCGAGGCGAGCAGGAGGTGGGCGCTCGACGTGGGCATTCCCAGATGCCGGGCGACCTCGCTCACCCCCCACTCGGGCTGCTCCGGGCTGTACAGGTCCAGCACGCGCCGGGCCTTCTCGAACGTGCCGAGCATCGTGGCTCCTCCCCGGTCGCGTGGCATGGGTCCGGCTTCCAGGATAGCTGGATAGGAGGCTTGCGGGCCGTGCCGGGAGCGCGCAGATTGGGGCGGATCAGTCGAGTAGGGTCCAACCGTCTGACTGTCGAACGGTCTAACGTTCCTGTCCCTTGAATCGAAGTTCGCCGCGCCCCGCCGACGTGCCGGGGGAAGGAGACCCCATGTCAGCCACACGTACTCAGGTCGGGATCGTCGGGGCGGGACCCGCCGGGCTGTTTCTCGCCCACCTGCTGCATCGCCACGGTATCGAGAGCGTCATCCTGGAGACCCGCTCGCGTGAGGAGGTCGAGGGCACCATCCGGGCGGGCGTGCTGGAGCAGTGGACCGTGGACCTGATGAACGAGCTGGGCCTCGGCGGGCGGATGGGGCAGGAGGCGCACTTCCACCGGGGTATCACCCTGCGCTTCGGCGGCGGAAGCCACCACCTCGACTTCGAGGACCTGACCGGCGGCAAGCGCGTCACCGTCTACCCCCAGCACGAGGTTCTCAAGGACCTGATCGCCGCGAGGCTGGCGGATGGGGGAGATGTCCGCTTCGGTGTCCGCGACGTGGAACTGCACGATCTGGAGACGGAGCGGCCCCGCCTCACCTACCGGGACGGGGACGGCGGAGTCTTTGAGGTGTGCTGCGACTTCATCGCCGGATGTGACGGCTTCCACGGCCCCAGCCGTCCGCACCTGGCGGGCCGCACCGAGTACGGCAAGCTCTACCCCTTCGGCTGGCTGGGCGTCCTCGTCGAGGCACCGCCCTCGCACCACGAGCTGATCTACGCCCGGCACGAGCGCGGCTTCGCCCTGCTCAGCACCCGGTCGCCGGAGATTCAGCGCCTGTACATCCAGTGCGGCCCAAAGGACGACCCGGCGGACTACCCCGACGAGCTGATCTGGTCCGAACTGCACCGTCGGCTGGAGGCGGAAGACGGCTGGACCTTGACCGAGGGCCGCATCTTCCAGAAGGGTGTGATCGGGATGCGCTCCTTTGTGTGCGACCCCATGCAGCACGGGCGGCTCTTCATCGCGGGGGACGCGGCGCACATCGTCCCGCCGACCGGGGCGAAGGGGCTGAACCTCGCGGTGGCGGACGCGGTGTACCTGTCGCGGGGGCTGGAGTGTTTCTACCGCACGGGCCGCCGGGACCTCCTCGAACGCTACAGCGAGACGTGCCTGCGCCGCATCTGGCGCGCCGAACGCTTCAGCTGGTCCATGACGACGATGCTGCACACGGACCCGCACGAGTCGGCCTTCGAGGACCGCATTCACCTCGCGGACCTCGACTACGTGGTGCATTCGCGGGCCGCCGCCACCGCCCTCGCCGAGAATTACGTCGGCCTGCCGCTGGACTGACCCGTTTGGACCGACCCGTTCCCGTCCGGTCCTGGGATTGGCCGAGCGCGTCCCGCCCAGGAGGACATGAGGGGACTCCTCGTCGGGGCGGTGTTCACAGAATCTTTGCAGCCCCCGTTCAACCTGGGTCGAAGGAGGGGAGTGACCTTTGAGCGAAGGTCGGTCGAACTTCTCCACGAGGCAACGACAGGTGAAAGCTCACCGCACAGCACACGGCGAGCCGCCCGTGAGGTGGCTGAGAACCGTGTGGCCGGGCCGGGGTGCCGAGCGTCGGAGAGGGAGAGTGGCTTGGAGGACCCTGCCGAGGCGTGAGGAGATGATCCCCACTCCCGCGCCGACTTCCACCCCTGGAACCCCTAGAACCCGCCTCCTGACCTTCCTCCCCCTCCTCTCCGAAAGGAACACCCATGACCCCCAGAGTGACCCGCCACGGCCCCCATCCCGTTCGTCGCCGCCTGCTCGAAGTGCGGCGCGTCACCGACCTCACTCCCCACCTGCGGCGCGTGACGCTGACCGGGGACCTGGACGGCTTCCGCAGCGAGGGGGCCGACGATCACGTCAAGCTGTTCTTTCCAACACCCGGTGCCACGGCTGAGGCCCTGCTCGCCGGGGAGGAGGGGGCCGTCCTCGCCCGGCGCGACTACACGCCCCGCCGCTTCGACCCCGGCGCGGGGGAACTCGACATCGAGTTCGCGCTGCACGGCGACGGCCCTGGGAGCACCTGGGCGGCCCACGCCCGGCCCGGCGACCCCCTCCTGCTGGGCGGGCCGCGCGGCTCCACGGTCGTGACCTACGACTTCGACGCCTACCTGCTCGCCGGGGACGAGGCGGCGCAACCCGCCGTCAGCCGCCGCCTGGAGGAGCTGCCGCCGGGAGCACGCGCCCTGGTATTTCTGGAGGTGGACGGCCCCGAGGGCGAGGTGCCGCTGAGCACGCAGGCCGACGCCCGGATCACCTGGCTGCACCGGTCGGGAGCCGCGCCGGGCACCACGGACCTGCTGGAGCGTGCGCTCCGGGAGGTCAGGTTGCCGGGGGGCGACGTGTTCGTCTGGGTGGGGTGCGAGAGCGCGGCGGCGGGGCGTATCCGCCAGCATCTGCTGGAGGAGCGCGGGCTGAACCGCGAGTGGGTGCGCGTGGCCGGGTACTGGAAGCGCGGCGTCCCCGGCCACGAGGAACCCAAAGGCTGAGCGCGGTTCACTCCTGAGGCTTTCTGTGGAGGTCGCAGAAGGCAGAAGGTCAAAGGCAGATGGCACCCGGCACGCGCTGTCGGCCTTCTGCCTGCTTCTCCGACGTTCGCAGGGGCCTGTGCGTCCCTTCGGGCATTGGACGCCGGGAGGCGGCGCTCCCGAGGCGCTGATCGTCGGAGCAGCGCGGGAGAATGGAGCCGAGCAGGACGGAGAGATGGAGCCGCCTGGACGGGATTCCTCCAATTCAGGGAGGGGGAGACCGCCGGAGGCAGACCGAGACTCGGTGCCTGGCGCTGCTTCCCAGAAAGACTCTCCTTTAAACCATAGTAATTTGATACCCGCCACTTCATCCCGTTCAGCGTGACCGGCCCCGCCGCCACGGCCATCCGCGCCACCGTGGGCGAGGCGATGAACCGCCTGGGCATCAGGCCCGAGGTCCGCGTCGCCCACTGGACCGTGGTGGACGCCCGAGTGCTGACCCGCCACTTCCGCCGCCTGACGGTGGACGTGTCCGGCGAGGGCAGCCTCGACTGGCGTCCCGGCTACGCCTGCCGCTTCGACGTGCCCGGCCAGGAGCACGGGCGGCCCTACACCCTGCGCCGCGTCCACCCGAACGCGGGAACCGCCGAGATCGACGTGTACTGCCACGACGGCACCCTGGGCAGCCGTTGGGCCGAGGGCCTGCGGGCCGGGGACCGCGTGACGGCGCGGGGCGGGCGTCAGGAGGGCCTGCCGGACTTCACGGCTGGCCCCGCCCTGCTGCTGGGCGACGAGACGGCGCTCCCCACGATTGCGGCGCTGCTGGAGGGCTGGGCCGAGGAGTTCCCGGTGCGCGTGCTGCTGGAGGTTGGGGACGCCGCCGAGCAACGGTACCTGGACGACGTTCACCTGCCCCCCGGTGCATACGTCAGTTGGTTGCCCCGCGTGGGCGAGAGCGGTGCCTCGCTGCGCGCGGTGCTGGACACCCTGGAGACTGCCCCCGCCGCCGTCTGGGGTGCGCTGGAGGTGAGCGGTGCCAGGACGCTGCGGAACATCCTGCGCGCCGACCATCCGGGGGCCGACGTGCGGGTCGTCGGCTACTGGCGGGTGAACGAGGGGCAGTAGGGCAAAGCTCATCCAGGTCGTCACCCTGAGCGCGGCGAAGGGTCCCCGCGACCAGAGAGGCTTCGCTGACGCTCGGCGTGACCACACCTGTGCGCCCTGCCCCGGACCTCCCGTGAATGTGAGCGTCGGGGAGCACGAGGCAGAGGGCGGCGTGGCCGGTGCTGTTGGCCCTCCGCCCTCTGCGACGTTGGCAGGAAACCTCGTCTCAAGGCTGGCGTTGTCCGACTTCACGTCCGCGCGGGGGAAAGGCCCCACTTCGGCGAGCTTCGGGACTTCTGGTGGGGCCGCTCCTCCCTCACCCCGAACAGAGGGTCAGCCGTGCCGGAGGTGGATTCCTCGCGCGGCTGACCTTGTTCCTGCGGTTCCTGTACTCCTCGCCCGTTACTTGATGTTGCCCTTGATCTCCTTGAGGGCCGCCGCGAGGATCGTCGCGTAGTTCGGGCTGGCCTTCTGCACACTCTGGGCGACGGCGCTGCCCCAGGGTCCCCAGACCGCGCCCATCTCCGGCACGTTCGGCATCGGCGTCCCGGCGGAGATGGCCCGGCTGAAGCCCGTGACCACCGGATCGGCCTTCAGGCGGGTGCGCGCGGCCAGGCTGACGGGGATGCGCCCGCCCGCCTGATTGAAGGCAAGCTGCGCCGGGCTGGTCGCCAGCGCCCGCGCAAATTGCGCCGCCGCCGCCTTGTTCCTGGAGTAGGCGTTGATCACCACGCCCTGCACGCCCACGAAGGGACTCCACCTGCCGGTCGCGCCGGGGGGCGTCGGGATGGTGGTGATGCCGTAGTCGATGCCCGCCTTCCTGATGTCGCCCATGTCCCACGGCCCGGTCACGACCATCGCCAGGCGACCGTCCACGAACGCACTCTTGGCCGCGTCGGCGGACACGCCCTCGGGAATCAGCCCGTACTTGAAGCGCAGGTCGTTCATCAGGGCCAAAGCCCTGGCGGCCCCAGCGTTGGCGATGCCCACGTCCGAGACGTTCAGGGTGCCGCCGTTGTTCTTGAAGATGTACGAGCCGTAGGCGCTGAAAAAGCCGTAGTTGGCGTAGGCGTTGGTCAGATCGACCAGGAAGCCGAACCTGCCGTTCCCGGTGTTCTTCTGCGCCGCACCCAGAAACTCGTTCCAGGTGGTCGGTGCCCTCGGCACCAGCTTCTTGTTGTAGATCAGCGCCACGGATTCCGCGAACATGGGCAGCCCGAAGAGCTTGCCCTTGTAGGTCATGGCCTGAACCGCCGTGCGGTCGAGGTCCGTCTTGCTCACGACGTAGCGGTCCATCGGTTCCACCACGCCCGCCGACGACAGTTGGCCCAGGCGGTCCTGCGGCAGCGTCACCACCATGTCCGGCCCCTGGCCCTTCGGTGCGGCCTGAATCAGCTTATCGGGAATCTGGTCGAGCGGCAGGCTGACAATCGTGACCTTATTCCCCGTGGACTTGGTGTAGGCGTCGGCCTGGGCGCGCAGCCAGGAGACCTCAGCGGCGTCCGTGAAGTGGCTCCAGACGGTGAGGGTAGCGGCGCTGGCTGGGGTCGCCAGGGCCAGGGACAGCAGAACGAGCATCTTTTTCATGGTCTCTCCTTGATTGGAACCCCGGAATGCTCCGGTTGCTGGCTGAATGGGGTCTGACTCAGGCCGTTCTTCATGCGGGCACCTCCGAACGTCGGAGCGGGTGGGCGCTGACCGGCCCCAGCTCCTGCCCCTGCCAGGTGACGGCGTGACTGTTCCAGTTCTGAAGCAGCGTGACCTCACCGCGCCGCGAGAGGCGAACGCCCTCGGGAAGCCGCGTGGGCTGGACTCCCGCCCCGCTCAGCACCTCCTCCAGCACCTCGGCGATCAGGGTCTCGCTGTGGGCACCGATCACCGTGACGTTCCCGTGGCGAATCACGGCGCTCTCGCCGTCCAGCGGGCCGCCCCGGTAGCGGGAGAGGGTGTGCGCCCCGTCCGGCTCATAGCTCTCCGCCCAGTGCCGGGCGAGATGGGACACTCCCCCCGCCACGACCTCCTGGCCCATCCCCGCGCACAGGCTGTCGTAGCGCAGGAGCGAGGCCCCGACCAGTCCGCTCAGCTCGCCGAACTGCCCCTCCTCGGGCGTGCGCCCGGACCCGGTGCGGAAGGCGGTGCGCGGCCCGAAAATGAGGTGGCTGTGTCGGGCGGCGGCCTCCAGATGCCGGGCACGCTCCGGGGTCATCAGTGTCAGGGCCGGGGCGACGATCACCGCGTAGCCGCCCAGGTCCCGGTCGGGGTGGAGGATGTCCACGTCCAGCCCGACCGAGCGCAGGACGCGGTAGTAGGCGAAGGTTTGCGCCCAGTAATTCATCCCCTCAGCGTGGGGCTGCATGTTGTACACCCACAGGCTCTCGTAGTCGTGCAGCAGGGCGACCCGCGCGGGCACCTCGCCGTTCGGGAACCGCGCCGTGTCGAGCGCCGCCACCTCCTCGTAGCCCCGGTCGGGTCGCCCACCATGCCGCAGGAGGCCGGAGTGCAGGACCTCCTGGGCCATCGTGGCGGCCCGCCAGCGGAAGTAGCTCACCACATCGGCCCCGTGCGCCCACGCCTGCGCCGTCCACAGTTCCACGGCCCCCCGCGCGGGCAGCGGGTTGGAGGGTGCCCAGTTGACCTGCCCGCACTGCTGCTCCATCACCCAGAAGCCCGGTGAGTGGTCAGTGGTCAGTGGTGAGTGGGTTCTATCTTTCTCCACTGAGCACTGACCACCTCCCACGGACCTCCCGACCATCCCCCGGTACAGGTCGTGGTTGAAGCCCGTCACGTCCGGGTGTCCCGTCCGGGCGAAGTCGAGGGCCAGCCGTGGGTCCGCGAGCTTCCACTCCCTGACGGCCTCCAGCGTGCCGGTCGGGTAGCTGTCCCAACTGGCGAAGTCCAGGCACTCGCTCACGCGGTAGTGGTCGAAGCCGCCGAAAAAGCCCATGTAGTTGTGGGTGACGAAGCGTCCCGGCGAGCACTCCCGCAGGATGGCGACCTGTTCCTCCTGAAAGGTGGCGATCTGGTCACTGGAGAACCGCAGGAAGTCGAGGGCGTGGGAGGGGTTGACCTCGGCCACCGCCCCGTTCGGGAGGGGAATCTGGTCCCAGGTCCCGTACTCCATGCTCCAGAAGACGTTGCCCCACGCCTCGTTCAGCGCCTGCGTCGTGCCGTACCGCGCTTCGAGCCAGCGCCGGAAAGCGGAGAGGGCCGCCGGGCTGTAGCTCTGGGCGGTGTCGCCCCAGCCGAACTCGTTGTCGGTCTGCCAGCCGACGACGGCGGGGTGCTGGCCGTACCGCTCCGCCATCGCCCGCGTGATGCGGCGGGAATGCTCACGGAAGACCGGGCTGGAGGGGTCGTAGTGCCGCCGGGAGCCGAAGGTCTTCACCCGCCCGTCCCGCCCGACCGGCAAAATCTCCGGGTGACGCTCGATCAGCCACGCGGGCGGCGCGGCGGTGGGCGTGCAGAGCACCACCTCCAGGCCCGCCGCCGCGTAGGTCCGGGTGGCCTCGTCCAGCCACGCCCAGTCGTACTCGCCGGGGCGGGGTTCCATGCGGCTCCACGCGAACTCGGCGATGCGGACGAAACGCAGTCCCAGCGCCTTCTGAGCCTCGGCGTAGGTCTGCCAGCGGTCCTGCGGCACGTGCTCCGGGTAGTCGCACACGCCGAGTTCGAGGTGGGAGGGGTGGGGGGGATGGGATGGGGTCATGGCTACCTCTGACAACATCTCCGGCACACGGGGATGCGCCGCAGGGTGGGATCACAGCGTCGGTGCTGTGCTGGGGAAGACCGGTCGGCCTCCCGGATGCTCGGATTGATGGCGCTATATTAGGAGGTGTTAAGGCTAACACTTGCGTGGCGTATCACTTTTCATCGCCCCACCGCGTCGGGCCTTTGCCGTCGCCGAAGTTCACCTGTAAAAACATCGCTCCAGGCAGTTGATGTTATGAGGTCTGATCTCCAGTCGCTTATGAGGCATCCGTCCTTGAGGCATGGGTTCGAGACGCCAACGGGATTTCCTCGCTGCTTAAGTGACTCTGTGTTAACCTTAACACCTAAGCGGAGGTGGGGGTGAAGACCGGAGGCAAGGCGGCGACGTTGGCGGATGTGGCGGAACTGGCGGGCGTCTCGCAGCAGACGGTCTCGCGGGTCGTCAACAACCAGGGGCCGGTGGCCGCCCGAACCCGCCTCCGGGTGATGGAGGCGGTGGGGCAGCTCAACTACGTGCCCAACCGTCTGGCGCAGGGGCTGGCCCGGCAGCGCAGTCAGTCCATCGGGTTCGCCACGAACGACATCTCCCTGCACGCCCCCTCACAGCTCACCTCGGCTATCGAGGGCGCGGCGCGGGAGGCGGGCTTCAGCCTGATCGTCTCCATCGTGCCGGGGTACGGGCTGGGCGGCGTTACCCAGGCGGTGCGCGCCCTCAAGGAACGCCAGGTGGACGGGGTGCTCATCAACGCGTCCCTGAGCCGTGCGGACGCCGCCGAGGTCGCCCGGCGGTTCGCGGACGTGCCCTGCGTCTTCATGGACGTTCCGCCCGGCTCGGCGGTGAACGCGGCGTTGCTGGACCAGTACCACGGCGCGGCGCTGGCCGCCCGGCATCTGGTGGAGCTGGGACATACGCGGATCGCCTGCGTCCATGCTCCCCAGGACGCGGTGGCCGAACACTCCCGGATGCAGGGCTGGCGGGACGTGCTGGCCGAACACGGCCTCACCCTGGTGGCGGGGCAGGAGGGGGACTGGAGTCCGGCGAGCGGCTACCGGGCGGCGGTGGCGCTCCTGGCCTCGGGGCTGAGCTTCACGGGCCTGCTCGTCGGCAACGATCAGATGGCGGTGGGCGTGTTGCGGGCGCTGTGGGAGCGGGGCCTGAGCGTGCCGGGCGACGTGTCGGTGATCGGCTACGACGACACGGCGGAGAGCGCGCTCCTGATTCCGCCCCTCACCACCGTTCGGCAGGACTTCCCGACCCTCGGACGGCGGGCCTTCGGGCACCTGGGGGCCTTGTTGGACGGGCAGGAGGAGCCGCACACGACCCTGACCCGGCCCGAGCTGGTCGTGAGGGCCAGCACGGCCCCGCCCCGCGTGGGCGAGCGCCTGCGGTTGCAAGAAGCCCTTCACCTCCTGCAACGCCACCTGGGGGAGGGGTCGGGCGAGGGTTGATTCCGAAAAGACCTCCTGCGAACGTGGGTGTTGGGGAGGGCAGAAGGTCAAAGGCACAACGCCCTCGTTGTTGGCCTTCTGCTCTCTGCCTTCCGCAAGGTTCGCGGGGAGTTCTCCCGTCCCGCGCGCCGCTCCGTCGAAGGACCAGAGCTGAGCGTCGGCTGGGGCGAGACTGGCCTTCCGTATCCCCGATTCCCTCCGACGGACGGCCCGGCCCCATGCCATGCTGAGGCCACCCCATGTCCCCCCTGCCTCCTCCAGCGATTCCCCCCGTTCCCGTCCGCAGTTGGCGGGCGGCGGAACTCGGCGGGCTGGACCTGCTCCACGGCAGCTTCACCACCCACGCCTTCGCGCGGCACACGCACGAGACGTACAGCATCGGGCTGCTGGGGCAGGGGGCGATGACCTTCGCGTGCCGGGGAGCGACCCACACGCTGCGCCCCGGATGGATCGGCCTGATCCACCCGGACGAGGCGCACACGGGCCACGCGGAGGACGCGCAGGGCTGGACGTACCGCAACCTCTACCCGCCGGTGGAGGCCATGCGCGGTGCCTTCGCGGACCCCGGAGCGAAGGCGGGCACGGCCTCCCCGCCCCGCCTCCCCGTCCTGATCCACGACCCGCCCCTCCTGCAAGCCCTCGTCACGGCGCACCGGGCCTTTGAGGAGCGCGCGTCCAGCCTCGCCCGCGAGTCGCTGATGCGGGAGGCGCTCACGCAGTTGGTCCTTCGTCATGCGGCCCGCCCGCCCGCGCTGCCCGTCCCCGGTCGGGAGTCCGGCGTCCTGGCACGGGTGCGCGCCTACCTGGAGGACGACCCCGCGCGCAACGTCACGCTGGACGACCTCGCCGCCCTCGCGGGGCTGAACGCCTTCACGCTGCTGCGGGCCTTTCGCCGGGCCTACGGGCTGCCGCCGCACGCCTATCAGGTGCAGGTGCGGCTGCGGCACGCCAAACGCTTCCTGCGGGAAGGGAACACACCCGCCGAGGCGGCCCTGCGCGCGGGCTTCGCCGACCAGAGCCACCTCGGGCGGCACTTCCGGCGGACGTACGGGGTCACGCCGCACGCCTACCGCCGGGGGGCGTCAGGAACGTTCTAGACCGGAGGTGCGGCGCGGCCCTAGCGTCCTCCCATGCAGGCCTCGCCCCCCGTCCCGGCCCAGGGTTCCCTCCTCGCACGTGGGCAACTCGCGCTCGCCATGCTCCTCGCGGGCAGTTCGGTCGTCCTCACGAAGATCATCTCGGGGAGCATCCCCCCCTTCCTGGCGAACGTCCTCGTCCTGCTGCCCGCTACCGCCGTGCTGCTCGCCCTTTGCCTGTGGCGGGAGGGCGGCGTGCGCGTGCCGCCGGGGGCGTGGCGACCGTTGCTGTTGCAGGCGCTATGCGGCGTCGTGCTGTTCCGGGTGTTCCTGTTCTATGGGCTGCCCCTCACCTCGGCGGCCTCGGCGGGCATCCTGACGAGCACCGTGCCCGCCGTGACGGCGCTCCTCGCATGGGCGGTGCTGCGGGAGCGGCCCGGCGCGCGTGGGTGGATGGGCGTTCTCCTCACGGGACTGGGCGTCCTCGTCCTCACCGTGCCGGGGTCATCTGCTGGCGCGGGGCCTCACCCCCTCCTCGGCAACCTGCTCGTCCTCGGCGCGGTGGCGGGGGAGGCGGCGTGGAACGTGCTGAGCAAACTCACCTCCGCGCGGGTCAGTCCCCTGACGGCGACCACCCTCGTCACGCTGCTCGCCCTGCTGATGTTCGTGCCGCTCGCCCTCCCGGAGGTGCCCGCCTTCGACCCCCGTGGCCTGCGCCCCGCCGACGGGCTGGCGATCCTCGTCTACGCCCTGGGTGCGACCGTCCTCGCCTACCTCCTGTGGTTCGCCGGGGTGCGGCGGGTGAGCGCGGGCACGGCGGCGGTCTCGACGGGCTGGCTCCCCGTGAGTGCGGTGGCCCTCTCCGCCCTCGTCCTCGGCGAGCCGCTCACCGTGTGGCACGCCCTCGGCCTGGGCTGCGTCCTGTGCGCGACCTTCGTCCTCGCCCGCCCGTAATCCCGCAAGGAGTCAACCCATGCCCCTCCTCACCACGACCGACCGCTGGCACGCCACCTTCCCCGGAGGGCACGTCGGCACCCTGCTCCTCGGTGGGGTGGACAACACCCGCCGTCCCACGCCCCTCGATGCCCGCAAGCGCGAGGTGGAGGCCCGGTTGCGCGACCGCTTCGGCCCCCTCTCCCGCGCCGAACTGCTGGGGGTGGACGTGCTACGGGCCTACCGGACCTACTACAGGAAGTTCGACCAGACCTACCACGTCCAACTTCAACTGGAGTCCGTGGTGCACAAGGGCAAGGCGCTGCCCGACGTGACTCCGCTTGTGGACGCGAGTTTCGCCGCCGAGCTGGACACCCTGATCCTCACGGCGAGCCACGACGCCGACACGCTGAGGCCGCCCCTCGTCGTGGACGTGACGCGGGGTGACGAGGCGTTCATGGGCATGAACGGCAGGGTCTGCACGCTGAGGCCGGGCGACATGATGATGGCCGACGCCGTGGGCGTGATCTGCACCATTCTCACCGGGCAGGACGCGAGAACGCCCGTCACCCCGGCGACCCGCCGCGCCCTGTACGTGACCTACGCCCCGCCCGGCGTCCCGGAGGAGGCGGTGCGGCGGCAACTGGACGCCATCCGCGAGAACGTCCGCCTCTTCGCGCCGGAGGCGGAGGTGGAGGGGCTGGAGGTCTACACGGCGAGCGGGTAGAGGCTCATACCAAATTGCGTTGATTCCCTGGAATCAACCGAGCGGAGCGAGAAGCGAAAGATACGGGATGACGGCGATGGAAGAGCATCCGGCGCTTTCCCGGATGTTCTGGAATCAGAGCAACCCCGTATCCATCCGTCGGGGGAGGACCCCACCCGTCGCCCGTCATCCGCGCCCACTGACATGCCGGGTCCGTGTTAAACCGGGGCCATGAGCGACCTCGACCCGGTGCCGACCCTCCCTGCCGCCGACCCCGTGCCCACCGCCTACGCCGCAGCGGTCCTCGACTACCTCGCCGAGGAAGGCTTCCGGCCCCGGCTGGACGAGGACGGCGACGTGTACTTCAAGTACGAGGGCAGCACGTATATCGTCGTGACGGGCACGAACGACCCCACGGCGCTGGCGGTCGTGTTGCCGTACTTCTGGCCGCTGGAGGACGCGGCGGAGCGCACGCGGGCGCTGGAGGCGGCCATGCTCGCGCAACACAGCGTCCGCATCGGGCGCGTCACGGTCTTCGACGACAACGTGAGCGCCAGCGTCAATGCCTACCTGCCCGACGCCGACAGCTTCCGCGCCGTGCTGCTCAGGAGCGTGGACGGCCTGCGCTTCCTCTCCGTCCAGTTCCGCGAGCAGATGCGCGCAGTTGGAGAACTGAGGTCGTGCGGTCGCCAGTCGCCAGCTTCCAGTCGCCAGGGGAGACGCCACACCCCTTCCCCGGAGGCCCCACCTCGAACCCACCCTGAACCCCCTTCGCCGTGGGGGATGTATCGGCGGGGCCGCCCATACCGGACGAGCTATTCCGAAACCTGAGTCAGAGCCAAGCTCCCCGTGTTTTCGCTGAAAGCTGAGGGCTGATCGCTGACGGTTCCCCCTCCCGCCTCACTTGATCGTCTCGGTCTCCTTGTTCTTCAGACCGTCGAGGCTGTGCCCCAGCATGAGCTGGCCTCCCGGCTCCTGGCGCAGCTCGCGGGGCACCTCACCGCCCATGCTGCCCTTCGCGGGCGTCACGCCGCCGTCGGCGAGCCACAGCGCCCCGGTGACGTAGCTCGCCTCGTCGGACGCGAGGAACGCGAAGACGTTCGCCATCTCCTCGGGCGTGCCCCGGCGGCCCATCGGCGCGGCCTCCACGAGCGTCTTCTCCAGCTTGGCGTCCATCGGCCCGGTCTCCTTGTGGGTCCAGGCGGTGTCAATCGCGCCGGGGCAGACGCAGTTGGCGCGCACGCCGTACTTGGCCTGCTCGACCGCCACGCCCATGATGAAGGCGTGGACGAAGCCCTTCGTGCCGCCGTAGGGGGAATTCTGCGCCTCGCCGTTGAAGCCCGCCTCCGAGCCGGTCGCCACGATGTTGCCCCGCGTCTTCTGGAGGTAGGGCAGCGCGTGTTTGGTCATCAGGAAGGGCGTGCGGACGTTGTTGCGGACCGTCGCGTCGAACACGTCCACCGGGTACTTGTCCGTCTCGGCGGTGGCGAGGAAGACGCCCGCGTTGTTCACGAGGACATCGAGCTGGCCGTAGGTACTCACCGCGAGTTGCACGCACGCCTCGGCGCTCGCGTCCTCCGAGAGGTCCCCCTTGTAGGAGACGGCCTGTCCGCCCTGCTGCACAATCGCGCGCACCACGTCGTCCACCGGGTCGCTGTCCAGCCCCGCGACGACCACCTTCGCCCCCTCGCGGGCGAACTTGTGCGCCACCGCCTCGCCGATGCCCGTGCCCGCGCCCGTCACGATGGCGACCTTGCCCGCCAGCCGCCCGTAGGTCATGCCCTGCCCGCCCGTCATAGAAGTGTTCGTCATGTCCGTCTCCTGTGCCCGTTTCCGGGGTGTGGTTGAGAGGAGTTCTTACCGCTCTAGCTTTCCTGCGAAGGAGGCAGAAAGCAGAAGGCGAACAATGGCGGTCCGCCTTCTGCCTTCGCCCCTCCCCTGGCTTACGTCCGCCCCATGCCCCCGGCCACGCCGTAGACCTCGCCCGTGACGTAGCTCGCTTCCTGCGAGGCGAGGAAGACGTAGACCGGCGCGAGTTCGGCGGGCTGGCCGGGGCGACCCAGCGGCGTCTGCCCGCCGAACTGCTCGATCTTCTCCTGCGGCTGTCCGCCCGTCGGCTGGAGGGGCGTCCACACCGGCCCCGGCGCGACGCCGTTGACCCGGATGCCCTTCTCCGCGAGCTGCTTGGCGAGCGAGTGGGTGGCCGCCATGATCGCCGCCTTCGTCTGCGCGTAGTCGAACAGCAGCGGCGAGGGCTGGTACGCCTCGACCGACGTGGAGTTGATGATGGCCGCGCCAGGAGGCAGGTGCGGCAGCGCCGCCTTCGTGATCCAGAACAGCGCGTACACGTTGGTCTTGAAGGTCTGGTCGAACTGCTCGGTGGTGATCTCGTCCAGCGACTTCTCCGCCGTCTGCTTGCCCGCGTTGTTCACGAGGATGTCGAGGCCGCCGAGTTGCGCCACGGCGTCCTGAACGAGCTGAAGGCAGAACGCCTCCTGCGTGATGTCGCCGGGAAGGGCCACGGCCTTGCGCCCCGCCGCCTCGATCAGCCGGATCACCTCGCGGGCGTCCTCCTCCTCGTCGGGGAGGTAATTGATCGCCACGTCGGCCCCCTCCCGCGCGTAGGCGATGGCGACCGCGCGCCCGATGCCCGAATCCCCGCCCGTGATCAGCGCCTTGCGCCCCGCGAGCCGCCCCGACCCCCGGTAGGTGGTCTCGCCGTGGTCGGGCTTCGGCTGCATCTCGTGGACGGTGCCGGGTGCCCCCTGTGGCTGCTGCGGAAAGGGCGGCTGCGGGTACTGGGTGACGGGGTTCTGCATCGTGTACTGGCTCTTGCCGGACTGGCTCTGATCTTCGCTCATACGGACACCTCTGGAGTGGGAACGTTGTGTCGGAGTTTGGCCGCCGGGATGTGGGCGTGGACGCCCCACACAGCTTCCAAGTGTGAAGTTCTCCCCATCCCCCGGCGTGAGGTGGCCGTGAAGCGCATTTGCGGCGTTTGGACCCTGAAACCCGAAGGAGGTGAAGAGCCGCCCATCTTCTGAAACGTATGCTCCTCCCCCACAAACGCCCGACGTAAATTAAGAAATAAGCGTACCGGATGTGCTTTCCGCTCCCTCTCCCCCTGCGGGTGACTCGTAGAGCTGCGAAGCAGAGGGCTGGGGAGAGGGGTGACGAGCACCGCTCGTCCTTCTGCCAGACGGCAACAACACCTCCACTGCCCGGTCTGCAATTCACATCAAGCGTCACAAGAGTCCGGGCAGCCCTCACGCTTGACAGGGACCGTCGGGCGGCATAGCTTCGAATCCTGAGTCAAAAAGTCGGAATTAAGCCGCCCTCACCTCCCCCTGGAGTTCCCATGCGTCCTGTGAACAAGCTGGCCCTGCTCGCCGCCCTCCTCGTTTCCCCCGCCTCCGCTCAGTCCACCTCTCCCCAGGCGTGTGCGGGCCGCCTCGTCACGCACGCGCTGGGGCAGAGTTGCGTGCCGCGCAAACCCGTGCGCGTGGTCGTGCTGGACGCGGGGCCGCTGGACACGGCGATTGCGCTGGGAATCAGGCCCGTGGGCGCGGCGAGCAAGTTTCCGGGGGACGAGACCTTTGTGGACTACCTCGGCGACCGCACGCGCGGCATCGTCAGCGTGGGCACGATCACCGAGCCGAGCCTGGAGCGGATTCTGGCGCTGAGGCCCGACCTCATCCTGAGCAGCAAGGTGCGGCATGGAACCGTCTACGCGGCACTCAGCCGTATCGCGCCCACGGTGATGAGTGACACGGTGGGGGCGACGTGGCGCGAGAACCTGCTGCTGTGGGGCGAGGCGCTGGGCAAGAAGGCGGACGCGCAGCGCCTCCTGAACGGCTTCCGCGCCCGCGCCCGCGCGCTGGGCCGCGCCGTGCCTGCGAACACCACCGTCTCGGTCGTGCGCTTCCTGCCCGGCCAGACGCGCATCATGCACCGGGCGAGCTTCATCGGCACCATTCTGGACGAGGCGGGCCTCGCGCGCCCCGGCCCGCAGCGCGTGAACGATTTCGCGGCAATCGTCGGCCCGGAGGCGATTCCGCAGATGGACGCCCAGGCGCTGTTCTACACGACCTGGGGACCGGCGGAGGCCACCACCCTGACCACCTTCACCGGGAGTCCCCTGTGGGCGAGGCTCGGCGCGGTGCGGGCGGGGCGCGCCTACCCCGTCTCCGACGACCACTGGATGACCGGGACCGGTATTCTGGCGGCGGGCCGCGTGCTGGACGATCTGGAACGGGTGCTCGTCAAGTGAAACGCCTTCTTCCCCTGATCGCCGCCCTCTCCGTCTCGGCGGCCTCGGCGCAGGCCTTTCCCCTCACCGTGCGGCACGACCTGGGCAGCACGACGCTGACGCGGGTGCCGCAACGTGTCGTGGTCATTCAGGAGGAGACGGCGGAATTGCTCGCGGTCCTCGGCGTGAGGCCCGTGGGTTTCGGCAGCACGCGGGTACAGGGGGCGACGCCGGGGCGGCCCCTCACGGCCCTGACCGCGCCCGCCGCGCGCAGTCTCGGCCAGCCCGTCTTCGTCGGCACGCACGACCAGCCCAGCCTGGAGACCATCGCGGCGTTGAGGCCCGACCTGATCCTGATGAGCGCCGGGGACGACGGCAGCAACACGCTGTACCCGCAACTCGCGCGGCTGGCCCCGACGCTCGCCTTCGACTACGACGCGGGGGCGTCGGGCTGGCGGCGGGCATTGACCGAGGTGGGGCGGGTGCTGGGCAAGTCGGCCCAGGCGCGGCGCTACCTGGCGACCTACGACGCCCGCGTGGCGACCCTCAAGGCCCAGATCGCGCCCGTGACAGCGGCGGGGCCGAATACTGCCCTGCTGTACATGTTCGATCCGCAGAGCGTCGTGGCGCTGGGAGAGAAGTTCAGCTTCTCGCGGACGCTGGGAAGTCTCGGGTTGAAGCTCGTCGTGCCCGCCGGGATGACGCCTGACCTCGTGTTCAAGGTTCTCTCGCCCGAGGCCCTGACCACCCTGAAGGCCGACCGCACCGTGCTGCTGCGTCTCAAGGTGAACGGCCAGCCCCTGCCCCGGAACGCCACCGACGCCCTGCTCGCCCGCGCGGGGGTGCCCGTCGTGACCTATCTCCTCGACCCGCAGGAGCCGTCCAGCGGCCCGATCACGGACCTGCGGCGCATCGAGGCGCTCGCCAGATTGCTCCGGTAGGTCAGGAACCGCCCTCGCCCGGCGGCCAGCGCCCCGTCCCGATCAGGTCGAGAAACGCCCCCACCACGCGGGGATCGAAGCGCGTTCCCACCCCCCGCTCGATCTCTCCGACCACTTCCGCTAAAGGCCACGCTGCCTTGTAGGGCCGGACACTGCTCAACGCGTCGTACACGTCCGCCACCGCCACCAGCCGACCGACGAGCGGGATGTCCTCGCCGCCCAACCCCCGTGGATACCCCTCCCCGTCCCACCGTTCATGGTGTGTCCACGCAATTTCCTCCGCCATCGCCAATAACGGCGAGTCCCGCCCCCCGAGCATCTGTGCCCCCACCGTCGTATGCGTCTGGATCAGGGTCCACTCGTCGGGGGTCAGGCGACCGGGTTTGAGCAGGATGTCGTCGGGGACGGCGATCTTGCCGATGTCGTGGAGACGGGCGGCGAGGCGCAGCATCCGGACCTCTTCCTGCGGCACTCCCAGATGCCCGGCGAGGAGGGCGGCGAGGGTGCCGACGCGGCGGGTGTGGTCGGCGGTCTCGGCGTCCCGGAACTCGGCGACGACGGCGAGGCGCTCCAGAAGGGCGAAGTGGCTGGCCTCCAGTTGCTGGGTGCGCTCCTGCACCAGCTCCTCCAATTCCTGAGAGCGCAGGCGGTGGAGTTCCACGTCGTAGCGGGCGCGGGCGAGGTGCCAGCGGGCCTCCGCCGACTCGTCACGCAGGGCGAGTTCGAGGGTGTGAAGCTGCCGCAGGGCCGCCAGCGCGGACGTGGTATCGCCAGCCAGCTCGTGCAGGTCCACGAGGTCGCGCAGCACCATGACCGTCTCGTGACGGGCACCCGCCGCGTCCAGAAGGAGCTGGGCCGCCGTGAGTTCTCCCAGAGCGCCCGCCACGTCCCCCCGCTCCCGCCGCTGCCGGGCGGCTTCCATCCGGGCGTAGGCCTCGGTGGCGCGGTCCTCGCCGCCCCGCGCCGCCGCCACGGCCCGCGAGAACCACCCCTCGGCGGCCTCCATCCGGCCCAACTCGAACTCGGCCTGTGAGGCGGCGGTGGCGGCGAACGCGACCTGACGCAGATTCGCCAGCCGCGTCCCGATCACGACGGCCTCCTCCAGCAGGGGGAGGGCCGCTTCCAGCTCGGCACGCGCGCGCGCAGCGTCGCCCCTGGCCCCGGCCCGCACGGCGAGTTCGACGCGGGTGGCACCGACATACGACAGCCCGTACCCCATTCCGCGCTCATGGCCCGCCTCGCGGTGACGGGCCAGGGCGAACTCGTGGAGCGGAAGGGCCGCCCCGAACTCCCCCCGGTTGGCATGGACGACGGCGATGTGCTGGGCCGTCTTCGCCTCCTGCATGGCGTGTCCCAGGGCGGCGTAGCGGTCGCGCGCCCGCAGAAGGGACTCCAGGGCCTGGGCGTGGTCCCCCAGGCCGCCGAGGACGCCCCCCAGGTTCATCAGGGTATCGGCCTCACCTCCCACGTCCCCCACCCTGGTAAACAGCGTCAGGGCCTCCTCCAGCGGCCCGAAGGCCCCCAGGAAGTCACCCGTCACGTACCGTCCCAGGCCCAGCAGGAACAGCACCTCGGCCAGGGTCACGCTGTCGCCGAGGGCGCGGGCGAGCGGCAACGCCTCCTCCATGAGCGGCCCGCCCCGCCTCGCCTCGTTCGCGCGGGCGGCACGGGCCTCCTCCAGCAAGGCCGTCAGCCGTTCGGCCTCGGCGGTCTGGATGGAGGAGGGGGAGGTGTCGATTCGTCGCAGTTCTCGCATGGGGCCTGGCTCGGCTGCCGGAGCGTTCCTCCGCCCCCGACGCCTGACTCATGTATATCCCATGAGCTGTGAGTAAGGCCGCGAGGAACTCGGCAGTTCCACCCATGCCGGACATCGGGGGGTGTGGGTGTGGCCCCAACGACCGCCCGGTTCACGTCCACGAGGGTCAGAAGGTCAAAGGCAGAGGACAAGGGGCACCCGTTGTCGGTCTCCTGCCCTCTGCTTTCTCCCTTGCTTGTGCGACTTCCGCAGGAGGTCTAGTAGAAGAAGCTCCCCCCGTAGTCGCTCTCCTTGTCGCGCCAGATCGTGTGATAGTGAATCTGGTCGGCGTAGACCACCCCGTTCTGACACACGAACTCGATCCAGACGTGTGGGCCGCTGATCCGCACGTAGTCGGCGTTGGCGTTCAGGGCGGTCGTGCCGGAGTAGGCGACGTACGTCCGGTCCAGCTCCGCACGGTAGGTGGCGAGCAGCCGGGCGGCGGCGTCCCCGCTCGCGTCCCGGACCCACGGGGCGATGGCGGCGAGGACCAGCGCCCGTTGCCCCTCGTTCAGGGCGGAGACGGGGAGGCCCTGTTCCTCCTGCGGAAACTGGCCGTCCTTGCCCGGCCCCAGCAGCACGTCGCTGAAGCGGGGACTCAGCCTCGCGCGCTCCCGCTGCGTGGCGCTCAGGGACGCGAGCAGGGCGCGCATTCCGCCGCGTTCCTGATTCAGGGGGGCGTAGGTTCTGCCTCCCGTCGTCCACGTCCTCGGCTCGACGCCCACGAACTCCGGGGTGCTGCCCGCTACCCTGCCGCCCTTGAAGGTGACGTTCACCGCGAGGTGGTGCCCGCCGAACTGGAGCTGCCAGGTGCCCGTGGTGGAGGGCGTGCCCAGGAAGGCGATGAAGTAGAAGTCGGCGTCGTAACCGCTGAGACCACCGCCGGGACCACCGCCCGGTCCCCCGGCTGGAGGTCCGCCCTCCGGCGCTCCGGGTGGGGGGCCGCCGTTCGGGTCTCCTCCGGGGGGCGGTCCCGAGGGTGGGCCACCCGCGCCCGGTCCCCCGCCCTCCCCGCTCGCCTGCGCGGCCCCCAGCACGTCGTCCGCCGCGCGAATCTGCCGCACCTCGTCGAAGCCCTCGTTGGCCGTGCGGCCCGTCGCGGCGGCCACAACTGCCTCGGCGGCGGCCCGCTGCGCGGCGGTGAGGTCGCTCAGTTGCACTCCCACCCGGCAATTCGAGCCGCACGGCAGGTTCGACCACTTCACCGCGTTCGTCGCCGAGTAGTCCTCAAGGAGGGTCTCCCGCTGGGACGCGCTCAGGGTCGCCATGAAGGCGTCGGCGGCACAGACCACCCGCGCGGTCGTGTCGCTCTGGGTGCAGGACGCGGAGGCGGAGGGAGCGCCCCCACCCCCGGCGGCCCCGTGCGCGAGGAGGGCGAGGGGCAGCGTCAGGGCCGCGCCGATCCAGAGTTTGAGGGGAAAGCGCATAGGGGAGACCTCCGTGGGGATGTTCTACTCCTTCCCCTTGAACGTTTGGTGCGAGGTGGTGTTGGGAGGAGTGTTTATCGTCTGGCAGAAGGACGAGCGGTGGTCGTCACCCCCTCCCACAAACGCCTGATGTGAATTGCGAGTTGGGCGGTGGAAGCGTCTTCGTCGTGCAGCAAGAGGACGAGCGTCGCTCGTCACCCCTCTCCCCAGCCCTCTCCCGCAAGGGGAGAGGGAGTAAAAAGCACGTTCGGCACGCTGGCTTTCTATTGCACATCAGGCGTCACAAGGGGGGAGAAAGGAGACGTGGGCATCGGCTTTTTAGCCCCTCCCCCTTGAGGGGGGAGGCCGGGAGGGGGTGAACGAGCCTGGCCCCCCAAACAGTCAATACCTCAATTCCCTCTCCCTCACCCCACCTCACGGCAACGGACGCCCCACGCCGGGTCCCTGACGCGAAACCAGCGTCGCCAGCACGGCCAGCACCGCGAGGCCGCCGATGATCCACATGGCGTGAGTGCCGAGTCCGTCGGCGAGGAGGCTCAGGGGGTTGTCGGTTCCGAGGAGGCGCTGCCCCAGCCAGCCGAGCGCCGCCAGCGCCGCCACGCCCGCCCCGACCACGCGCACGGGGGTATAGACGGACGTGCGCGCGAGGAGGATGAGCCACGGCATCGTCACGGCGATGACGAGCAGTTGCATCAGCTCGATGCCGATGTTGAAGCCCAGCAGGCTCACCGCCATCTGCCCGGCGGTGAGGTCGAACTCCGCCAGCGTGAACGAGAAGGCCAGCCCGTGAATCAGCCCGAAGCCCGCCGCCACCCCCGCCTCCCGACCGGGGAAGATCGGGCGCAGCGCGTGGACCGCCGAGACGAGGATGGAGAAGGCGATCAGCGCCTCGATGGGTTGCGTGGGCAGCTCCACCAGCCGGAAGGTCCCCAGCAGCAGCGTCAGCGAGTGTCCAATGGTGAAGGCCGTGACGATCTTGAGGATGTTGACGAGCGAGCGCCGCGCCCCGCCGAACTCCCCCCAACGGGGCGGTTTCAGCGCCGTGCGCGCCAGCAGCGGGGCGGGCAGCAGCAGCACCAGGAGGAAGAGCAGGTGGTCGGTGCCCTCCGCGATGTGCGTCATCCCCAGCCGCAGCAGGCCGACAAAGCCGCCCCACAGACCGCCGCCCTCCCGCTCGACCACGAGGGGCGGCACCGTGCCCGTGCGGGTGTCGGTGCGGATGACGCCGAGTTCCAGCGGGTGTTCGGGGGCCACGCCGCCCTCCCAGTCCTGCCGGATGGAGACGAGAACGTTGTGCGTGACGACCTGATGCACGATGGCGTCGTACTTCACGGTAAAGGCGCGGCTGCTCGCCCCGGCGGGCGGCGTGAGGCGCACGGGCACGATGAACTCCTGAAACGGTCCGGTTGCCGTCTGCTCGGCCTCGGAGACCTCCGGCTCGCCGACGCTCACCGTCCACGGCTGCCCGCCCGGCGTCGTCACCGTCAGGTGTTCGCGCAGATACGCCCGCACGCGCTCCCCGTACTGCGCCAGCGCGTTCGCGTTCCCGACGAGGTTCCAGCGCGTCGCCAGTTGCAACTCGTTGAACGGCAGGTCGAGGTCGGCGTCCACATACCCGCCGTGGATGTTGAGTTGAACGAGCGTGGTCGGCATGGGATGTGCCCCCGCCCGGCCCAGCAGGGCGAGGACGAGGGCGAGAAGCCAGGGCAGCAGGGGAATTCGGGGCAGGGTCAACTCGAGTCTCCTCGGAAGCGAAGGAGGCGGGAAGACCGATGCACCTGTCTCCCCGCCCGTTGAAATGGAATCTACGACATTCGACCGATGGGTTCTGGCGACTGGCGACTTCCTAGAACGAGTAGCTCGCCCCGTAGTCCCGCGTGTGGTCGCGCCAGACGGTGTGGTAGTGAATCTCGTTGCGGTACACGATGCCGCTCTGACACACGAACTCGATCCACACGCTCGGCCCGTCGATCCGCACGTAATCGGCGTTGCTGCTCAGGGAGGCGTTGCCCGAGTAGGCGACGAACGTACTGTCCAGCTCATCCTCGTAGATCGCCAGCAGGGCGGCGGCGGTCGTGTCGTCCACGTCCTGCACCCAGGGCGCGATGGCAGCGAGGACGAGGGCCTTTTGCGCGGTGCTCAGGCCGCTCACCGCGAGGCCCGACTTGGTGGTGGGAAACTCGCCGTCCTCGCCCGGCCCCAGCAGCACGTCGCTGAAGGTCTGCGAGAGTTTGGCGCTGGCGAGCTGCGTGCTGTCCAGGCCCGCGAGCATGGCGACGAGCGCCTGCTGCTCCTGATACAGCGGCGCGTAGGTGGTCGTGCTGCCGCTGGTGCCGGGGCCGGGCAGGTGCCGCTGATGACGGTGGTCGTGCTGCCCGTCACCGACCAGCATTTGGGTTCGATGCCCGTGAACTTGGGCGTGCTGCCCGTCACCGACCAGCATTTGGGTTCGATGCCCGTGAACTTGGGCGTGGTGCCCGTCACCGCACCGCTGTTATAGGTGATGTTGTAGGCGAGGTGGTGCCCGCCGAACTGGAGCTGCCATTGCCCCGTCGTGCTCGGCGTGTTCAGGAAGGCGAGGGAATACAGACCGCTGCCGTAGCCCGACTGCGACTGCGCCAGAACGTCGTCGGCGGCGAGGAGTTGCGTGGTCTCGTCGTAGCCCTCGTTGGCGGTCGTGCCCGTCGCGGCCTTCACGACGGCGAGGGCGGCGGCCCGCTGTGTGCTGGTCAGGCTGCTCAGGGCGATGCCGTTGCGCGTCACCGAATTGACCGGGAGGTTGGACCACGTGGTCGAGTTCGACTCGGTGCGCGTCAGCACGACGCTCGACTGCTGGGTGCTGGAGAGGGTGGCGAGGAAGGCGTTGGCCGCCGTGACGACCTCGCTGGTCGTGCCCGTGCTGATCGCTTCGCCGCCCGTGCTCGTGCCGTCGTCCGTGTCGTCCGTGGTCGTGGTGGTGCCGCACGCGCCGAGCAACAGGGCGAGGCTGCGCGGGCAGGTGATCGCCTACCTGCTGCAAACGGACACGCCGCCCAGACTGGACGCCCTGAGCATGGCCTTTCTGGAGCGCACGGCGCGGGCGACCCTGCTCACCGCCCTGGGGTCGGGCTGATCGCCGCGCTGGCCGGGCTGCTGCTCACCCGCCGCCTGCTGGCTCCCCTGCGCGAGCTGGGCCGGGGAGTGCGGGCGCTGGGGAGTGGCGAGCCTCCGCCCACCCTGCCCCCCGGACCCCCCGACGAACTCGGCGAGCTGACCGCCGCCTTCAACGCGATGGGTGCGGAGCTGGAACGCCGCCGTCAGGCCGACCGCCGCCTCACCGCCGACATCGCCCACGACCTCAACACGCCCCTGACCGTCATGCGCAGCACGCTGGAGGGGCTGCTCGACGGCACCTTCCCCACGACGCCCGAACGGCTGGCCCGGCTGCACACCCAGACCCTCCACCTCGGTCGGCTCGTGGGCGACCTGCGGCTGCTGGCCCTCGCGGAGACGGGCGACCTGCACCTGCGCCGCGAGGGGCTGGAGGCGGGGGCGCTCGTGGGGGACGTGGTGGCGGGCTTCGCTGGCCTCGCCGAGCGGGAGGGCGTGACGCTGACGGCCCGGCTCCCCGACCGTCCCCTCTCCCTCCACGGGGACCCCACCCGGCTGACGCAGGTCCTCGGCAACCTGATCACCAATGCCCTCACCCACACCCCGGCGGGCGGGCGCGTGGAGGCGGGGGCCACCGCCGAACCCGGCCACGTCGTCCTGACGGTGCGCGACACAGGCCGGGGCATCCCCGCCGCCAGCCTGCCCCACGTGTTCGAGCGGGCCTACCGCGCCGACGCGGCCCGCGCGGGCACGGGCACGGGGCTGGGCCTGAGCAGCGCCCGGACGCTCGTGGAGGCCCACGGGGGCCGGATCGACCTCACCAGCGAGGAGGGCCGGGGCACGACCGCCCGCGTGGTGCTGCCCGCCGCCGGGGCGTGAGGGCCTGTTCTGGAAGTCGGGCCGGACGACTCGTCGGCGCGGTGGAAGGCGCGGTGGAAAGGGAGGGTTCGTCTCTCCCACCCCACTCCTCAAGTCTGCCGTCCGGCGGCGTCAGTCTCCCTTGTGACGCCTGACGCTTCATAGAGGTGGCGAGTCGGGCGAAGAGTGGGTTTCTCCCGTCTCCCAGCCGGGTAGGCCACGTTCGTCATCCCTCTCCCTGACCCTTCCACGAGCCGCGCCAGGAGTTCACGGAAGCAGGAACCGGCACGCCGTCCCCGCGCACTTCACGGAGGATAGGCACCTTTTTCAGGCTCCGGGGAGTAGTGGGTGGGACGCCCAAGCCGTGTCGCCCCTCACTCCCGCACCGTTGGTCTCCTCCTGGTGAAGGATGTCCCTCCCTCCGGCAGCCGCCCGACTCGGTGCCGGAGCGCGGGCCTCCTCATTCCCCCGACTGGCGGCGTGAGCCTGCGTCGTCGGTCGTCCTTGCGGCGGGCCGGGAAGCGTGCAGAATGGGGAACGTCACACCTCCCAAGAGCAGCGAACACGCGGACGGAGCGTGCCGTCTCCGGTGTTCGTCTCCCTTTCCCGCACGCCTGGAGCCGCATGCAAATCTTCGACCCCACCATCTTCCCAATCCTCGCCGCCGACGGGCTGACGAACGGCGCGGTGTATGCGCTGCTCGCGCTGGCGACCGTCCTCGTCTTCGCCGTCACGCGGGTGATCTTCATTCCCCTCGGCGAGTTCGTCGTCTTCGGCACGCTGACGCTGGCCTCCTTTCAACTAGGAAGGGTGCCGGGCACCCTGTCGCTCCTGCTCGTGGTTCTGGGAGTTGCCGCCGTCATGGAGGCCTTCACGCAGGTACGGCGGGGCCGGGCCGGGCGCGCGGGGCTGACGCTGCTGGGTGCGCTGGTGCTTGGCGGGGTGGTGTCTGCCCTTGCCGGGTGGATTGTGCCCCTCAAGCCGCCGCTGTGGATTCAGGCGCTCCTGACGCTCGCCCTCGTCGCCCCGCTGGGACCGCTGCTGTACCGCACGGTCTACCAGCCGCTGCAAAACGCCTCGGTTCTCGTGCTGCTGATCGCCTCGGTCGCGCTGCACCTCGCCCTGACCGGCCTCGCGCTCGTCTTCTTCGGGCCGGAGGGGTCGCGCACGCCGCCCTTCGCACCGGGCAACCTCACGCTCGGTCAGGTCACGCTCAGTTGGCAGAGCCTCCTCGTGATCCTCGTCTCCGCCCTGCTGATGCTCGGCCTGTTCGTCTTCTTCGAGCGCACCATGCCGGGCAAGGCGTTGCGGGCCACGGCGGTGAATCGCCTCGGCGCGCGGCTCGTCGGCATCAGCCCCTCGTCGGCGGGAATGCTGACCTTCACGCTCGCGGCCCTGATCGGCGCGCTGGGCGGCATGCTGATCGGTCCCTCGGTCGCCATGACCTACGACTCCGGCTTCCTGATCGGGTTGAAAGGCTTCATCGGCGCGATCATCGGCGGGCTGGTGAGCTATCCGCTCGCGGCGGCGGGCGCTGTTCTGGTGGGGCTGATCGAGAGCTTCGCGTCCTTCAGCCTGTCCGCCTGGAAGGAGGTCATCGTCTTCACGCTGATCCTGCCCGTGCTGCTGTGGCGCTCGCTGACCACCCGCCATATCCCGGAGGACGAGGAATGACCCGGCCCCAGGAGATGACGGCCACCCGCCCCGGCCTCCCGGCCCGCACGATTCTGACCGCCCTCGCCGTCCTCGTGGCCCTCGTGCTGCCGCTCGTGTTGCCGCTGTTTCAGGTGACGCTCCTCGTGAACATCCTGATCTTCGCCATCGTGGTGACGGGATTGGTGCTGTTGACGGGCATCGTGGGGCTGACCTCCTTCGGGCAGGCGGCCTTCATGGGGGTCGGGGCGTACACGACGGCGGTGCTCACGACGGGGGCGGGCTGGAGTCCGTGGCTGACCCTGTTCGCCGGATTTGGAATTACCGCGCTCATCGCGTGGCTCCTCGGCCTGATGACGTTGCGGATGCAGGGGCACTACCTCCCGCTCGCCACCATCGCGTGGGGCATCAGCCTGTACTACACCTTCGGGAACACCCCCGCCCTCGGCGGCTTCACGGGCCTCACCGACATCCCCGCCCTGAACCTCTTCGGGCTGAGCCTGACCTCGCCGCGTGCCTTCGCGTACCTGGCGCTGCTCGGTCTCGGTCTCGTCGCCCTGGGTGCCCAATTCCTGCTCTCCAGCCGCACCGGGCGGGCCATGCGGGCGCTGCGGGGTGGTCCCCTCGTCGCCGAGGCGTTCGGGGTGAACACCTTCCGGCTGCGGGTGCAGGTGTTCGTCCTCGCGGCGTTGATGGCCTCGCTGGCGGGGTGGCTGTACGCGCACAGCCAGCGGTTCGTGAACCCGACGCCCTTCAGCCTGAACGCGGGGATCGAGTACCTGTTCATGGGGGTGGTCGGCGGCTCTCAGCACGTGTGGGGCGGCGTGCTGGGCGCGGGGCTGATCACGGCGCTCCGCGAGTGGCTGCGCGACGTGCTGCCCGCCATCACCGGCGCGCAGGGCAACTTCGAGGTGATCGTCTTCGGCGTGCTCGTCATCCTCGTGCTGCAATTCGCGCGGCGCGGGCTGTGGCCGCTCGTCGAGCGGGTGTTGCCCCAGGCCCCCGTGCGCCTGCTCCCGGAGGGAGAGGGGCTGCCCACCCGCACCAAGCCCACCACGGGCGCGCCGCTCCTCACGGTCGAACACGCGGTGAAGACCTTCGGCGGGCTGAGGGCCGTGAACGACGTGTCCTTCGAGCTGAGGGCCGGGGAAATCCTGGGGCTGATCGGGCCGAACGGGGCGGGCAAGAGCACCCTGTTCAACCTCATCACGGGGGTGAACCCGGCCACCTCCGGGCGCGTCACCTTCGCCGGAGGGGACGTGACGCGGCTGAGCGCGGGGCAGATTCACCGCCTGGGCATGAGCCGCACCTTCCAGCACGTCCACCTCCTACCCGACCTGACCCTGCTCGCCAACACGATGATGGGCGGCTACGCGCGCGGGAAGGCCGGGATGCTCGCCAGTCTGCTCCACCTCGAACGCCGCGAGGAGGCCGCGCTCCAGCACGAGGCGCTGAGGCAATTGCGCCGCGTCGGGCTGGGCGAGGGGGCGTTCACCCTCGCGGGAAATCTGCCCCTCGGCCAGCAGCGCACGCTGGAGGTGGCCCGCGCCCTCGTGGCCGACCCCACCCTGCTGCTCCTCGACGAACCCGCCGCCGGGCTGCGCTACGGGGAGAAGATGGAACTCGCCGCCCTGCTGCGGAGGCTGCGCGACGAGGGCGTGACGATCCTGCTCGTGGAGCACGATATGGACCTCGTGATGAGCCTCGTGGACCGCCTCGTCGTCATGAATTACGGCGAGAAGCTGGCGGAGGGCACCCCCGCCGAGATTCGGTCCAACCCCGCTGTCCGCGAGGCTTACCTCGGCGTGGACATGGACGAGGGGGCGGCGTGACGGCCCTTCCCCTGAACGAACTGCCCCTGAACGAATCACGCGTGGGACCCCGGGAGGCGGGCGAGGTGCTGCTGGAGGTCCGGGACCTCCACACCCGCTATGGCCGGGTCGAGGCCCTCTCCGGTGTGGGGGTGAGGGTGCCTGCCGGACACATCGTCTCCGTGATCGGCGCGAACGGGGCGGGCAAGACGACGCTGATGAACTCGGTGATGGGCGTGCTGCCGTCGCAGGGCGAGATCACGTACCGGGGCGAATCGCTGCGCGGCGTGCCGCTGGAGGGCCGGGTCTCACGCGGCATCAGCCTCGTGCCCGAACGCCGTGACCTCTTCGCCTCCATGACGGTGGCGGACAACCTGCAACTCGGGGCCTACAGCCGCCGCCGTCAGAACTGGCGCGCGGACCTGGGCGACGTGTACGACCGCTTCCCCCGCCTGCGTGAGCGCCGCACCCAGCTCGCGGGCACCCTGTCGGGCGGAGAACAGCAGATGCTCGCCATTGGCCGCGCCCTGATGGGGAGGCCCAGGCTGCTGCTGCTGGATGAACCGAGCCTCGGCCTCGCGCCCCTGATCGTGCGCGACATCCTGCGGATCGTGCAGGGCCTCAAGGCGGAGGGCGTCACCATCCTCCTCGTGGAGCAGAACGCGCGGGCGAGCCTGGCGATCAGCGACGAGGCCTACGTGCTGGAGACCGGGCAGGTCAAGATGCACGGCCCCGCCGCCGAACTCGCCCGCAACCCGGAATTGGGCGCGAGTTACCTGGGCGGGTAGGGGAGGGGTGCGCCCGGCGAGTGCGGGGGAGCACCCCTTCCTCTCATCCACCGAACGGAGGACCGCGATCAATCTGTCTGCGTCGGCAGCGTCGGCAGCGTCGGCTGCCTCGGCCACGCGAACCAGAAGGTCGCGCCCTCGCCGGGCCGTCCCTCGCCCCAGACCCGGCCCCCGAAGCGTTCGCACACCCGCCGGACGACGGCCAGCCCCAGGCCCGACCCCTCGTAGGCGCTGGACGGATGCTGCCGCCCGAAGAGCCGGAACAGCCGCTCCCCCCCGTTCGGGTCAAAGCCCACCCCGTTGTCCTCCAGGCCGACGTGGTACTCGGTGTCCGTCTCGCGCACGTGGAAGTGCAGCCGCGCCTCGTCACGCGTGCGGGTGAACTTCAGCGCGTTGGAGACGTACTCGGTGAGGATGACGCTGAGCGCCTGACTGTCGCCCTCCACGGTGGGCAGGGGACCACCCGTGAGCTGCACCCGGCGGTCGGCGAGCAGCCCATGCAACTCCTTGAGCACCTCGCGCAGCACGGCGTTGAGGTCTACCCGGCGCAGGCGGGCACCCATGTGCCGGACCTGCATGTAGCGGTCCACCGACTCCAGCAGCGCGAGGACCTGCTGGGTCGAGCGTTCGGCATGCAGCAGCGGGCGGGCGACCCCCGGCGGCGCGTCCCCCAGCACCCGGCGCAGCAGCCTCAGCGCACTCATCGCGCGCCCCACCGGTCCCTGAAGCTGCCCGATGAAGGCACCGACGACCTGCTCCAGTTCCTCACCCTGGGCCTGCACCCGCGCCGTGTGTTCGAGGTCCACCGCCTGCCGCCCCGGTCCGGAGGGGGCGAGGTCGGTCGCCGTCAGGTGGCAGCGGCGGGCCTGCCCCTCCCCCTCCCCGCCCCCGCCGGGGGCCACGGCGTCGAGCCGCACCTCGCGGGGGGGGCCGTCCGCGTGGCGCAGCCGGACCTCCCCCCACCTCACCACCGGGGCCTCGAACACCCGCCCCAGCAGCCTGTCGAGGACGGGCCGCGAGCCGGGCACCGCGAACTCTCCCAGCCGCCTCCCCCGCACCTCCCCCGGCGGCAGCCCCAGCAGGGCCGCCCCCGCCGCATTGACCTCCTCGATCCGGCCCTCCGCGTCCAGCACGAGGGAGGCGACGGGCACCGCGTCGAACAGCGCCCTTGCCCGCTGCTCCCGCGCCTCCAGGTCCCGCACCTGGACCTCCAGCGCGCGCACGCGGGCCGGGAGTTCGGAGGCCGGGGCCTCTGGCGGGAGGGCAGGGGAGAGGTCGTCGTGGGTCATGGGGAATGAACGTCACTCTAGCGCCCCCTTCCCCAGCGGCTGTGCCAGGATGTCTGCCGTGTCCGTGCCGTCCGTGTCCGCCGCCGCCCCTCCCGGTGCCCCCCGCCTGCTGAGCGCGGGCCTGCTGCTCGTGGTCCTCGCGGTCGCCTTCGAGTCGATGGCGGTCGGGACCGTGCTGCCCCGCGTCGCCGAGGAGTTGCGCGGCCTGCCCCTCTACGGCTGGGCGTCGGGGGCCTTTCTGCTCGCCAGCCTGTTCGGGGCGGTGGCCTCCGGGGTCCTCACCGACCGCCGGGGGATGGCGTCCTCGGCGACGCTCTCGCTGGCGGTGTTCGCGCTCGGCCTCGCGGTGGCGGGGCTGGCGGCGTCCATGCCCGTGTTCGTGTTCGGGCGGCTCGTACAGGGGCTGGGGGCTGGGGGGCTGGGGGCGCTGCCCTTCGTGGTGATCGCCGCGCGCTACCCGGAGGAGGGGCGCGCGCCCATGCTCGCCGCCGTCTCCGGCGCGTGGCTGCTGCCCGCACTCGTCGGCCCACTCGTCGCCAGCCTGATCGCGGACACGTGGTCGTGGCGGGCGGTGTTCTGGGGCCTGATCCCCGTCCTCGCGCTCGTCGCGCCGCTGTGCGTGCTGCCGCTGCGGGGCGGGACGGGCCGGGGGTCGGCGTCGGGGGACCGCGCCCTCCTGTGGCCTGCGCTCGGCCTGACCCTCGCGGCGGGGGCGGGGCTGGAGGGCCTGCGCCGGGACGACGCCCTCGCCCTGCCGCTGACCCTGCTCGGGGTGGTCGGAGTGGTCCTCGCCTCGCGCCCGCTGTTTCCGCGCGGGATGTGGCACCTCGCCCCCGGCCTGCCCGCCGCGCTCGTGGTGCGGGGCTTCGCGGCCTTCGCGCTGCTGGGCACGTCCTCCTTCCTGCCGCTGGCCCTGCGTGAGCTGCGCGGCCTGAGCCTCACCGAGGCCGGGTGGCTCCTGAGCGTCGGGGGCGTGTCGTGGACCCTGGGTGCCTCCGTGCAGGCCCGGCTGGACCGCCGCCTCGGCCCAGGGTCGCGCCCGGCGCGCATCCGCGTGGGAATGGCCGTCCTCACCGCCGGCCTGCTGGTCACGGCGCTCGCGGTGCTGGGGCACCTCCCCCTTCCCTGGGCCTACGCGGGGCAGGCGCTGGCGGCCCTCGGCATGGGCGTGGGCTACAACAGCAACAGCCTCCTTGCCCTCGCCACCGTCCGCCCGGAGGACTCGGGGCGGCTCTCCGGCCAGCTCGCCAACGCCGAGGTCCTCATGACGGCGGCGGCGGCGGGCGTGGGCGGTGCCCTCCTCGCGCGGGTCGAGCCGCTGGGCACGGCCTTCGCCCTCGCCTTCCTCGTCACGCTGCTCGGCTCCCTCGTCACGTGGCTCGCCGCCGCGCGGGTGGGGCGGGGCTGAGCGCGGGGGTGGGGCGGGAGGTGGAGTCGGGGGAGAAAGCAATTTCCCTGACGGAGTGCTGGCACCGCAAGGCTGGCGACGGGCAACCCTCCCGAGGTCAGCCTCCCCACCCCCGCCCTGACCGCTAGGGCGTGGGCGGCGACAGGTGGTACACCGTGCCGCTGAGGTCGTCGCTGAGGTACAGCCCGCCGTCCGGGGCCACGGCAGCGTCCACGGGGCGGCCCCAGCGGGTCTTCGCCACGGGGTCGGTCACGAAGCCCGTCACGAGGTCGCGCCCCTCGCCCAGCGAGCCGCCGACCGCCGGGAACAGGACGAACCTGTGGCCGCTGAAGCTCGTGCGGTTCCACGAGCCGTGCTGCCCGACGACCGCGCCCCCCGCGTAGGCGGCAGGCACCCCAGGCCCCGTCCAGAAGGTCAGACCCAGCGGCGCGGCGTGGGCGGGCATCCCGACGGTCACGCGGTCGGCAGTCCCGCAGTTCAGGCGGCTTCCGTCCGCGTTCGTCTGTACGTCACGGTCGAAGGGCATGTTCAGGAACCCGCCGTCGGGGTTCGGGTTGCAGAAGGGCCAGCCGTAATGGCCGCCCGCCCGCACCCGGATCAGCTCCTCGGGCGGATGGTTGTCCACGTAGGAGGGGACGACCTTGCCGTAGTCGTCCTGCCCGTCCCCCGTGATGTCCCCGTGGAAGGGGTAGGCGAGGTTGTCGCGGTTGTTGACCGTCACCCACAGGTCGCGCGCGCCGGGCGCGATGGCGAGGCCCTCGGCGTTCCGCAGCCCCTGGGCGTAGAGGGTGCCGCCCGTCCCGGTCTGGCCGAGGCGGTTCGCGTCGTAGGTGTACACCGCCCCGCGCTTGGGCGTCGCGGCGAGGTCGGCGGGGTCGGCGTTCGTCGCCGAGGCGATGGAGACGTACAGGGTGCCGCCGTCGATGGCGATGTTCTTCAGCGCGTGGCCGTAGCTGCCCCGCAACTCGGGCAGGCTGGCGTCGGGCAGACCGGAGACGACCGTTTGTCCCGCTCCCGCGTCCGGAACCCCGCCCACCAGCGGGTAGCGGCGCACCCGGTCGGTCTCGCTGACGTACAGGTACGACGTGCCGCCCTGGGTCGAGAGCACGAGGTCATGCGGGGACTTCAGGCCGCTCAGCAGTACCGAGGCCGCTTTCGGGTCACTCGGCGCGGTGCCGGGCTGGAGTCGGACGACCCGGCCCTCCCACGGCTGCGAGACGAGCAGGTCGCCGTTCGGAAGCGGCAGCAGGAACCGCGCCGCCCCCACCCGCGCCACGACCGAGATGCGCGAGCCGGTCGGCACCCGCAGGGTCCGCGTCTGGTCGAAGGGGGCGGCGCGCATCCCGGCGGGCACCGTCACGGTCCGCGACACGAGCGGGGGCGTCGCCGCGCAGGTGATGGTCGGGTCGATCCAGTCGGCGTGATCGAAGCTCTTGCCGTCCCCGCCGTCGGTCACGACCATGCGGAGGGTGCCCCGCCCGCTCACGTCCACGTCGATCTGCCGGGTGGTGCTCGCGCCCGTCATCCTGCCGCTGTCGAACAGCTTCTCGCCGTCCCCCCAGACCTGAAAGACCACGCTGCCCCGGCCCCCCACCTCGTCGTCCACCCCGACCGCCGCCCGGAAGCGCGTACAGGCCGAGCCGTCCG
The DNA here is from genome assembly GCF_036543075.1 of Deinococcus sp. YIM 134068. Classification (NCBI taxonomy): domain Bacteria; kingdom Thermotogati; phylum Deinococcota; class Deinococci; order Deinococcales; family Deinococcaceae; genus Deinococcus; species Deinococcus lichenicola. The sequence goes on along the minus strand of NZ_JAZHPF010000018.1, from coordinate 3,519 downwards.
TGCTCGTCAGGGCGTACTTCTGCTCGGCGGACGCATGCACACCGAACCCCCTCGGGTGGGCGGTGCCGTTCAGGGTGAGGGTCCCGCCGTCGCCCGCCGCCCGTTCCCCGTTGCTGCGGTCCACCTCGATGGGACCCCAGCCGCTCGTGGCGCTCAGGGCACGTTCGTAATACAGGGTGTTGACCCCCACCGTCAGGGCCTGCGGGGTCAGGGTGGGCGGGAAGGTCCACGTGCCGTCCACGTGATCATAGTTCTCGGCGGCCCCACTCCCCGCCGGGTCGGTCGGCTGCGAGCAGGCCGCCAGCATCAGCGTGACCAGAGCCACGGGCAACGGGCGCATAGGCATTCCTCCTGCCGCGAGGGTAGGGGCGAACTGTGGGGTCAGCGTGAGGAGGGGCGGACGACAGTAGGCCGGGACACACGTCCCACTTCTCACGCCCGGGCCGTACGCTGAAGACGGAAGCGCGGCCCCCACGAGCGCGGCCTCGGTCGTTTCCCCCGTTTCGAGTTCAGGGCACCGCCGTTCGGCGCGAGGAGGGTCTCCATGTCCGACGCCCAGCCTCTTCCCCCCGTGGGCCGTTCCCTCCGGCCCCCCGCTCTTCGGCCACTGGCCGCCCGCGTCCTGGCCTCCCTGCTGCTCGCCGGGCTGGCCTCCGCCCACCACGGCTGGAGCGAGTACGACGCCAACCGGACGCTGGACCTCACCGGGGTCGTGCGCGCGGTGGGGTACGAGAACCCGCACGTCACGGTGCGGCTGGAGGTGGGCACCCCGGCCCGCACCTGGGTGGCGATCCTCGCGCCGCCCGCCCGCATGGGGAGCCGGGGGATTCCCGACGGGATGCTGAGGCCGGGCCTGACCGTGCGGGTCGTGGGCTACCCGCACCGCACGGAGGCCAACGAGCTGCGCGCCGAGCAGATTTACCTCCCCTTCGAGCTGCGCTGAAAGCCCCACCGCGAGGAGGGACCCATGCCCCGTCACGCTTTGGCCGCCGCCCTGCTGCTTGCCGCCACCGCCACCGCCACCGCCACCGTCGCCCTCGCCTACCACTCCTACACGGCGCTCTTCGACTCCAGCCGGAGCGTGACCGTTTCCGGCACGGTCCAGAAGCTCGACTACGGCAACCCGCACATCGAGTTCGACCTCGTGACCGCGAACCCGGCGCGGACGTGGCGCATCGACCTGCGGCCCCGCCCGGCGCAGGCCCTCGCCCTGGGGCTGACCGAGGAGACCCTGCGGGCGGGCACGCGCCTCACCGTCACCGGCTGGCCCGCGCGGGACGGCACCCATACGCTCGCCGGGCAGACGGTGGTCCTGAACGGGCGCACCATCGACACCTCCTGATCCCCCGATGGTCGCCGTCGAGCGTCTGCTGACATGGCTGGAGCAAACGCCGCCCGCCGTGGCGCTGGCCCGCTCGATTTGGCTGTACCCGGCGGTGGAGAGCGTGCATATTCTGGGCTTCGCCCTGCTCGTCGGGGCGGCGGCGTGCCTCGACCTGCGGCTGCTGGGGGTGTCGCGGCGGCTGCCCGTGGGGCTGGTGGCCCGGCACGCGCTGCCGCTGGTGTGGCTCGGCTTCGCGCTCGCCGCCGTGAGCGGGGTGCTGCTCCTCGCCACCGACGCGACCGAGACGGGCCTCAAGCCCGTGTTCCTCGCCAAGCTCGCCCTGATCGCCCTGGCCGGGGTGAACGCGGCCTTCTTCCACGCGCGCGTCGCCCGGAGCGTGACGGCCTGGGGATTGGGGGTCATGCCGCCCCCTGCCGCCCGGCTGGCGGGCCTCCTCTCCCTGACCCTGTGGGCGGCGGTGCTCGTGTTGGGGCGTCTCATCGCCTACGTGTGACCCGCCCCGCCCGAATGGATGGACTGCTCTTCGCCCTCGCCGACGGCTCCTCTGTCCAAAAGAAAACCGCCCTCCCACACGGGGAAGGCGGTGCCGTATTGGGTTCGCTTACTCCAGGAAATCCCGCAGGCTGCTGCCCCGGCTCTCCAGGTACTTGAGCTTCCGCAAGGCCTTGCTCTCGATCTGGCGCACGCGCTCGCGGGTCACGTTCAGGAACTGGCCGACCTCCTCCAGCGTGTGCTCGCGGCCATCGACGAAGCCGTGACGCAGCCGCAGGACCAGGCCCTCGCGCTCGTTCAGGGTCGAGAGCGCCCGCTCCAGGGCCTCGCCCATCAGGCTCTGGTTGGCGTGCTCGGCGGGCGAGCCGAAGCGCTCGTCGGAGATGAAGTCGCCGTAGAAGGAGTCGCCCTCGTCGCCGATGGGGGCCTCCAGCGAGATCGGCTCCCAGCGGACCTTCTGGGTCTCCTCCACCTTCGCGGCGTCCCAGCCCGGCCCCATCGCCTCGGCGATCTCCTCGTCGCTCGGCTCGCGCGACAGCTCCATCTCCAGTTGCTGCGACATACGGCTGAGTTTGTTGATCGTCTCGACCATATGCACGGGCACGCGGATGGTCCGGGCCTTGTCGGCGATGGCGCGGGTCACGGCCTGCCGAATCCACCACGTCGCATACGTGGAGAACTTGTAGCCCCGGCGGTACTCGAACTTCTCCACCGCGCGGATCAGGCCCGTGTTGCCCTCCTGCACGAGGTCGAGCAGGCCCAGGCCCCGGTTGGCGTACTTCTTGGCGATGCTCACGACGAGGCGCAGGTTGGCCTCGATGAGGGCCTGCTTGGCCGCCGAGCCGTCCTCCACCCGGCGTTGCAGGCGGCGGCGCTGCACATCGTTCAGCTCGGCCTCGGTCTCCAACTGACGCCGCGCCTCCTCACCCTCCTCGTAGCGCCGCGCGAGGTCGATCTCCTCGGCCACGCTCAGCAGCGGCACCCGCCCGATCTCGTGCAGGTACTGGCGCAGGGCGTCGCCCCGGTAGGCCTCCGCGCTCGCGTCGAGGGTGAACTCCTCCTCGCCCTCGGCGCTCCTCGCCGTGGTGGTCTCGGTTTCGTCCTCGTCCTCCGCCTCCGGCTCCAGCGCGTCCTCGCCCTCGGGGGAGAGCAGGGCGTCCAGTTCGTCGATGTCTTCGGGCAGGCGCACCTCGTCGGGAACGGCCCGCTCCAGCACGGCGGTGGTGCCACCCTCCGGCGCTTTCGTCCGGCGGGAGGTGGGTTTGGTGGTGGTTGATTTGCTCGGCATGGTGGTCTCCGGGGGCAGCGTTCCGCACGGCTCGCCCACTCTCTCGGGCAGGCCAGGGAACGAGGGCGCGGTGGGTGGCTCGGGTGGAAAGCCCACCCCTCATGACGTTGGGGCCGCTGTGGTCGCGGCCTGTTCTCGTGTTAGACGACAAAAACCCCGGAGCGGGGCGGAAGCAAAACATCTGCGTGAGCAGAAGTTTCTCGTGTTGAAGGGTGCTGCCAAAGGGCTGGGAGACGAGAACACGACGCGGAAGAGGCCTGAGAGCAACTGTAGAAAGGAGGTGATCCAACCGCACCTTCCGGTACAGTTACCTTGTTACGACTTCACCCCAGTCATGCGCCACAGCCTAGACACCTGCCTTGCGGCTCCCGATGGTTTTAGCTGCGACGTACTC
>NZ_JAZHPF010000017.1 GCF_036543075.1 Deinococcus sp. YIM 134068 | reverse complement strand
GGAGTACGTCGCAGCTAAAACCATCGGGAGCCGCAAGGCAGGTGTCTAGGCTGTGGCGCATGACTGGGGTGAAGTCGTAACAAGGTAACTGTACCGGAAGGTGCGGTTGGATCACCTCCTTTCTACAGGTCACGTCACCCATCAGCGATGCGAACACGCCCCGAGCCTTAAAGGCTCGGGGCGCTTCCTTGTGCCTATGCTATTTGAGGAGGGGTTGATCACCCACCAAGCGTCACCGCGCACTCCTCGAAGTTCCTCTGATGTCGGCAGCAGCGGCAATTTCAAGCTCGCCGAGTGGCGGAACTTTCCACATTCCAGACTCGACAGGCCGCCCCTGTCCTCTAGGCGTCCCTCAAACGGAAGCCTCAGCCCTGGTCTGAACATCATCCGGCAACGCAGGTTGACCAGAATGCCCGTGATCTAGGGCTGAAGCTGCATTCGGAGTAGGTAGGCTGCGAGTTCACCCTTTGGCGCGCAGGGTTCTTCTGTCATCAGCGGGGTTCCGCCTTCCTCTGAACCAGTCCTGCAACGGGCTGACGACCACCTTGCTGAAGTTGAGAACTAACGACACGGGCCACCCTACCTGACGCGGCGTTTCTCCCTCTCCCGGCCCTCCCCGCAGCCTGACCTCTCTCCGGCGGAGATGTGCCGACTCGCGGTCCCCCCCGTCTTGGACCCTACCCGCTGCCCCCTTACGCTTCGTTCAGCGCCTCTACCGCCCGCTCGCTCCACGCCCGTCCGGCGTCGCCACCCCAGAGGAGCCAGGCGATATATCCACGCGAGGGCTTGCCCTTCTCCTCGGTCTCGCCCAAGTTGTCGTGGGCGTGGCGGGGGAAGTACTGGGCGATGTGCCGCACCTGCTCCTCGCTGACCTCGCCGCCCGCCGCCAGAGTCTCGGCCATCTCCTCGCCGACCTCGGTGCCGCCGTACCCGTATTCCTCGCGCAGCTTCAATCCCTTTCTCGCGTTGTCACGCACCTCTGCCGGGATGTGGAGGTCCGCCCCGTTCTTCTTCGCCATGCCCCACCCTGACAGGCCGCCCGCTCCCGGTCAGTCGCCCTTCACGCCATCACCGGGCCGTACGCTGGGGCCGTGACTCCTACCGACGACCTCGACGCCCTGGACGCGCGCATTCGTGCGGCGCTCGCCGAGGAGCCGCGCGTTTCCCATGCCCTCGCCTACGGCAGCCGCACGCAGGTGGATGTGGGCGGCGCTCCCCGGTCCGACCGCTGGAGCGACCTCGAATACTGGGCCTTTCTGGGGAAGGGAGAGACGCTGGACCCCTTCGCGTTCCTGGGGACGCTGACGCCGCTCGCCCTCGCGTGGGTCAATCCCTTCGGCACGCCGAACGTCGTCACGCCGGACCTGACGCGGGTGGAACTGCACGTCGTCCCCGTGGGGCGGCTGGCGGAGGTCGGCGGGTGGCCGAACTCGGGAGACCTGCCGGAGCGGATGCTGATCAAAGATGCCGACGGTCGCCTGCATGAGCTTCTGGCGTGGCGGGCGGCCTCCCCACCCCTCGGGGCGACCCTGCCGGACCCACAGGCCGAGTACGACGGTGTGCTCGGCGCGCTCGTCCTCGGTTCGGCCCTGCTCGCCCGAGGGGAGGAGTTGCGTGCCTGGGACGGCCTCTTCTGGGTCCGCGCCGGACTCCTCCGCCTGGCCCGCGCGGCGCAGGGGACGCGGCAGCCCCTCAACCCTGCCCGCCGCGCCGAAGACGACCTCTCAGCGTATTGGTGGCGGGCCATCCGGTCGACCGCCGCCGGGGTAGAGGTTACGCAGGCTCACGTGCGGGCGCTCGAAACCGCTGAGGCCCTCGCCCACGCCCTCTCCCTGAATCCACGGGCAGAGGTGGGGGCGGCCCTCGCCCGGCGTCTCGCCCCCCGTCGTCCGAACTCCTGTGAGGTGGGTGGGTATGAGGCCGGTGGGGGAATTGGGGGTAAACGGTGAGGTGAGGCGTGAAGGGCTTCACGGTGGGGGGGCTATGGTGGACCTACCATGCCAACTGTGGTCAGTGATACAACCGTCCGCCCCGCCCGCGCCCGCAGCCCCGAGGAGAAGGGGCAGCGCCGTGACGATATTCTCCGCGCCGCCGAGCACCTCTGGACGAGCACGCCCTACGCCGACCTGAGCATGAATCAGGTGGCGCGGGAGGCGGGCCTCGCCAAAGGCACCCTCTACCTGTACTTCGACACACGCGAGGAGCTGTTCCTGGCGCTGCTGACCGATCATCTTCAAACCTGGGTCGGGGAGCTGACCACGCGGCTCGACGAGCGCCGCCCCGGCACCCCCGCCGAGGTGGCCGACGTGCTCGCCGCCTCCGCGCGGGGCCACGAGGCGCTGCGCCGCCTGCTGATCCTGCTGGGCACGGTGCTGGCCCGCAACGAGAACTACGACCTCGACCTGCGCTTCCGGCGCGAGGTTCGCCAGATGCTCGGGGGCGTGGTGGAGCGGCTGCCCTTCACGCCCGAGGTCTCGCTGCGCGTCCTGACGCACACCTGCGCCCTGGCCGTGGGCTGGCAGCACGCCACCGAGGAGACCCTGACCACCGACTACCTGCGCCGCCAGCGCGACCTCGCCTTCCTGGCCCCCCGCTTCGAGACCGAGTTCGCCCTGGGGCTGCGGGCCGTCATCGAGCGGCTGGCGGGGGAGGGGTAAGGGCGGGGGAAGTGATGAGAGTTGAGTGATGAGAGGGGCAGGCAGCGCCTCAGCCCCCATCTCTCGTCGCCCACCACTTCCCGTATTCTGGCCGGATGACTGCCCCCCGCCCCACCTTCAACCCGGCCCGCGCGCTGGCCGTTCGCGTCCTGACGCGCGTGCTGGCGGGGGAGACGTTCGCGGCCCCGGCGCTCGACGCGGCGCTGGCGCAGGCCCGGCTGCCCGCCCGGGACGCGGGCCTCGCCACCCATGTCGTGTACGGCACCCTGCGGCACGCGCCCATGCTGGAGGCGGCCCTCACGCCGCTGCTGCGCGGGGAGACGCATCCCAGGGCACGCGCGCTCCTCCTCGCCGGGAGTTTCGAGAAGCTGGTGCTCGGCACGCCGCCGCACGCCGTCGTCAGCGAGTACGTGGGGCTGGCGCGGGGGGCGCGGCTGGCCCCGCCTGGCCTCGTGAACGCCGTGCTGCGCCGGGTGGAGCGGCCCGCCGAGAGCGACGAGACGCGGTACGCGCTGCCCGGCTGGCTGCTGGAGGTCTTCCGCACGTCCTACGGGGAGCGGGCGGGTGGGGTGCTCTCCAACCTGCTGGAGCCGCAACCCCTGTGGCTGAGTGTCACCGACGCCGGAGTCCGCAGCCTGGAGGCCGAGGGCCACGTGGTCGAACCCGGCCCGAACGGGGTGGACCGGGTGACGCTCGCCCGCCCCCTGCGGGAGACGGCGGCCTATCGCAAGGGTCAGGCCCAGCCCATCAACCCGGCGAGTCTGGCGGTGGTGGACGCGCTGGGGGACGTGGCGGAACAGCGGGTCCTCGACCTCGCGGGGGGCGCGGGCGTGAAGGCCGCCATGCTCGCCGCGCGTGGGGCGGGAGTCACGAGCGTGGACCTCATGGCGCGCAAGCACGACGCCGCCCGCGCCAACCTCGGGCGGCTGGGCCTCCGGGCCGACTTTCTCACCCACGACCTCACCGCGCCGCTGGACGTGCCGCCCGCGCTCCTCGTACTGCTCGACGCCCCCTGCACGGGCACGGGCACCCTGCGCTCGCACCCGGAAATCAAGCTGCGCCTCACGCCGGGGGCGGTGGGGGAACTCGCCGCCCTGCAAGCGCGAATGCTTCCGAACGCCGCCGCCCTCGTCCAGCCCGGCGGGCTGCTCGTCTACAGCGTATGCAGCGTGACGCCCGAGGAGGGACCGGAGGTGGTGCGTGACTTCCTGGCGGCACATCCCGACTTCGTGCCCGAGCCGGTGCCGGAACTGGGAGTGCCGACCGTTCCCGCCGGAGACGGGGTGCTGACGGTGGCCGAGGGCGGGGTGGACGGCTTCTTCATCACCCGTCTGAGGCGGGCGGGTCCTGCGAGTGGGTGACTTGTGATTGTGTCACCCTCCAGAGGCTGAGACAGCCAGCGCCGTGGGGGGTAGGGTGAACGCCGGAGTCCTACCCCCGTTCCCTCTCGCCCAGGCCCTCCTCCCTCGGCACGCCGTCCAGCGCGGCGAGCGTCGCCTCCGGGCGGGGTTTGGGGTCCTCCGGGTCGGGGGTCAGGCGGCTCTCGATGGCGCGGGCGTGGGCCTCCAGCCCCTCGGCGCGGGCGAGGGTGGCGGCGGGGGGGCCGATGCGGCGCAGGGCGTCGGCGTTCACGCCCACCACGCTGATGATGTTCTGGAAGTCGCGGACGTTGACCGGACTCATGAAGCGGGCGGTGCCCCCGGTGGGCATGACGTGGCTCGGTCCGGCGACGTAATCGCCCAGCGCCTCCATGCTCGCCTCCCCCAGAAAGACGCCGCCCGCCCGCCGCACCCCGTCCAGCAGGCTCCACGGCTCGCGCGTGAGCAGGCACAGATGTTCGGGGGCATACAGGTTGGCGAGGTCCAGCGCCTCGGTCAGGTCGGCGGCGAGGACCACCTTCATGCGCGCCTCCACGCTGTCGCGCGCCCAGCCCCGATTGGGTTCGGGCAGGGCTTCGAGCGCCACATTCAGCTCGGCCTGCACCTCCAGCAACAGGTCGCGGCTGGTAGACACGAGGACGGGTTCGGCTCCCAGGTGCTCCGCCTGCGCGAGGAGGTCGGCGGCCACGAAGCGCGGGTCGGCGCTGTCATCGGCGACCACGAGGGTCTCGGTCGGGCCGGGGAGGCTCTCGATGCCCGCCACGCCGTACACCTGCCGTTTGGCGATGACGACGAAGAGGTTGCCGGGTCCGGCGATCTTGTCCACGGCGGGCACGCTGGCGGTGCCGTAGGCGAGGGCGGCGATGGCCTGCGCGCCCCCGACCCGGAACACGCGGCCCACCCCGACCTCACGCGCGGCGACGAGGATGGCCGGACTCACCCTGCCGTTGCGTCCGGGAGGCGTCGTTACGACGATCTCGGGAACGCCCGCCACCCGCGCCGGAACCGCCGTGTGAATCAGGGTGGAGACGAGGGGCGCGAGGCCGCCCGGCACGTACACCCCGACCCTTCCCAGCGGGCGCACGAGTTGTCCCAGCGTTCCGTCCGGCCCCTCGTGGAGGAAGCCGTGCGCGGGCTGCCGCTCGTGGAAGGCGCGCACCCGCTCCACGGCGAGACGGATGGCGGCGTGGAGGTCGGGCGTCACGGTCGCCGCCTCGATCTCCTCGTGGGGCACCTCCAGCGCGTCGGGGCGGGTGCCGTCCAGCCGCTCGGTCCAGTCGCGCAGGGCGTCGTCGCCGCGTGCGCGCACGTCCGCGAGGATGCGTGAGACGACCTCCTCGGGTGTCAGGCGCTCACCGAAGGTGGCCTCGATGCGGGTTAGGACACTCTCGGGGACGGGAATCTCGGCGAAGGTTCGGGTCAGGGCCGCGCGGGCGGCGTCACCTTGAAGGACTTGCATGGGGGAACTCCGGGGGCGGTCAGCCGTCAGCGGTCAGCCGTCAGCAGAGAGAGGGCTTGGGAAGAAGTTTGGGCTGAGAGTTAACCGTTTACCCCGCCCGCCGTCGCCGCCGCTCCGGCTGCCCCTTGCGCGGCAGGTGCAGACTCGCCTCCACCGGGCCGAAGTCGGTGGGCTGAATCATCCGCAGGAGGCGGTGGGGTGAGTCGCGCTCCACGTACACGTAGGCACCGCCGGGCCGCAGGAAATAGGCGCGGGCGGGGAGGCCGCCCACCTCCGTGTCCGGGAGGCGCTGGACGAGGACGCGCCCGCCCGTCATGTGGGTGGTCGCGCGGTCCTGCTCGCCCAGACTCCGCAACCACAGGGGCAGCGACACGGGATCGTGGTACTCGGTCGTCAGGGGCGTGGTCGCCTCCTCCTTGCCCTGTCGCAGGGTAATCAGCCCAGCCCGGCGGTCGAAGGTCGCCTCGAAGGTGGCGCGGCCCCGCCCGTCGCCCTCCGCGTAGTGCAGGCTGGTGAGCAGGCGGGGGTGCAGACGGCTGACCTGCAGGCGGCGCAACTCCGGCAGCACGCCGCTGAAGCCCGTCTCCACCCGCACCACCACCGCGCTGCGCTCCGGCTGGACGGTCCAAGACTGCTCGCCCGCATACCGTCCGCCCAGCGAGAGCGTGAGCGTGAACGCCTCGGGACCCAGGCGGAACTCGGGGCTGGCATCTGCGGGGGCTGCCCCGACCGGTGAGGTTAATTCAGCGCCTTCCAGAAACTCTCACCCGGCCCCCCCCAGTCGGCTCCCAGCGCCTCCGCGACCGTCGCCCCCACATCCGCGAAGGTGGCGCGCTCGCCGAGGTCCACCGCGCCCGTCAGACCTGGGACGTGGGCGAGCAGCAAGCCGTACTCGCGCGTGTGGTCGGTCCCGCGCCACGTCGGGTCGTTGCCGTGGTCGCTGATGACGAGGAGTGCCCCGTCCTCCGGCACCGCCGCCAGCAGGTCGGGGAGGGCCGCGTCGAACTGAGAGAGGCACGCGCTGTAGCCCTGCGGGTCGCGGCGGTGCCCGAAGCGCGCGTCGAAGTCCACGAGGTTGGTGAAGATCAGCCCGCTCGTGCCGTCCGCCGCCGCCCGCCGCATCCGAGCGAGGGTCCTGGCGATGCCGTCCGCGTTGTCGTCGGTGTGAATCTCCTCGGTGAAGCCCCGGTGCGCGTAGATGTCGGGAATCTTGCCGATGCCGACGACCTCGCGGCCCGCGTTCCTGAGCGCGTCCAGCACGTTGGGCGGTGGCACCAGCGAGAAATCCTTGCGGTGTTCGTTCGCCCGCTCGAAGGGGAACTCGCCCCGGAAGGGCCGGGCGATCACCCGCGCGACCGCGAACTCCCCTTGCAGAATGCCCCGCGCGGCCTGACACCACCCGTACAGCGTTTCCAGCGGCACCACGTCCTCGTGGGCGGCGATCTGGAACACGCTGTCGGCGCTCGTGTACACGATGGGAGAGCCTGTGCGGCGGTGTTCCTCCCCGAAGTCGCGGATCACGTCGGTGCCGCTGTAGGGGCGGTTGCACAGGTGCCCGCGCTCCGTCGCCGCGTCGAAGCGGTCCATCACGGCGGGCGGGAAGCCGTCCGGGAAGACCTGAAAGGGGTGCTGGAGTTGCACGCCCATGAACTCCCAGTGCCCGGTACTCGTGTCCTTGCCGGGACTGACCTCACGCATCCGGCCAAACGCGCCGCGCACCTCGCCTGCCGGGACGGTCCCCGGTGAGGTCTGGACGGTGGGAAGGCGGCTCAGGCCCAGCCGCGCGAGATTCGGTAACGGAACGGGCGCTGCCGCGAGCGTGTGGTTGAGGGTATGCGCGCCCGCGTCCCCGAACCGCTCCGCGTCCGGGAGGGCACCGACGCCCACGGAGTCGAGCACGATGATGGTCAGCAGCATGGGGTCAGTGTAAGGGCGCGGAGGCAGAAGGTCGAAGGCCAAGGGCCGAGGTTCGCTTTCCGCTTTCCACCCTTCGTCTCTCCCGTCACCGGGGCCGCGTGAGGCCCATGCTACCCTCAGCACGTGACCGCGCCCGCCGTCTTCCCCCCCGTCCCTGCCGTCCCACCGCGACCCGAACTCACGGCGCAGGGCCTGAGCAAAAGCTATGGGCGGCGACAAGTGGTGCGCGGGGTGGACTTCACGGTGCGGCCCGGCGAGATCGTGGCCCTCTTCGGGCCGAACGGGGCGGGGAAGACCACGACCTTCTACATGCTGGTGGGCTTTATTCGCCCCGGCGGGGGCAGCATCCGCCTCGGCGACCGCGACGTGACGCGCCTGCCCATGCACGAGCGGGCGCGGCTGGGATTGGGCTACCTCCCGCAGGAGCCGAGCGCCTTTCGCAAGCTCACCGCGCGGGACAACCTGCTCGCCATCCTCGAATACCAGAGGCTCTCCCGCGCCGAGCAGGAGGAGCGGGCCGACTCCCTCCTCGCGGAGTTCGGGCTGACCCACCTGGCGAACTCCTCCGCCTACCAACTCTCGGGCGGCGAGCGGCGGCGGCTGGAACTCGCCCGCGCGCTCACCACCGACCCCGACTACCTCCTCCTCGACGAGCCGTTCACGGGCGTGGACCCCAAGAGCATCCGCGAGATTCAGCGCCTCATCCGAGAGCTGCGCTACCGCCGGGGCATCGGCGTGTTCATCACCGACCACAACGTGCGCGAGACGATCGCGCTGACCGACCGGGTGTACCTGATGTTCGACGGGGAAGTGAAGTTCGAGGGCACCCCGGCGCAGTTCGCGGGGGACGAGGACGCCCGGCGGCACTACCTCGGCGACGACTTCGAGCTGTAGGGGAAGAGGGGGGAAGAAGGCGGATGCTGTGGCTCTTTTTGCCCTTCGTAGTCATCCTGTCGGGGGTGGTCGCCTACGCCGCCGACACCATCGCCAAGAAGGTGGGCCGCAAGCACCTGCGCTGGTTCGGGCTGCGGCCCAAGACGACGGCGCTCATCGTCGCCGTGCTGTCGGGCATGGGCATCAGCGCGGCGAGTCTGGCCGCCTTCCTGCTGCTCAACCGGAGCGCCGTGAATACCATCGCGCAGGCCGACCAGCTCCGGCCCCAGATCACGGCCCTGCGCGAGGAGGTGGCGGACGTGCAGGGCGGTCTGCGGGCGGCGCAGCGCGAACGGGACGCGGCCCAGCGCGAGGCCGGGCGACTGCGCGCCGAGCGTGAGCGGGCGCAGGCCAGCCTGGAGACGGCGACCGCCGAGCTGGGGGCCGCCCAGACCCGTCTCCAGACCGCGCAGACCCAGCGGCGCACGGCCCAGACGCAGGCGGCGACCCTCCAGGCGCGCGTCACCGAACTCAGCGCCCTGCGTGAGGCGCTGGAGACCCGCGCCGAGGCGAGCCGCGCCCGCTTGGCCGAGTCGGAGGCGGCCCTCGCCTCCAGCCGGGAGCGGGCACGGGCGCTCGACGAACAGGTCGCCGCCCTCGACGCCCGCGCCGCGCAGGCCGAGGCGGGCGTGACCCGCGCGCAGGCCCGCGCGGAGGCCGCACAGGAGCGGGTGACGGCGCTGGGCGAGCAGGTCCGCACCCTGGAGGCGTCCCGGCAGCGGGTGGAGGCACAGCGCAACGTCCTCGCCGGGGAGCGAGACGCCGCCCGCCGCGCAAGGGACGCCGCCGTGGCCGCGAGCGCGCAGGCGGAGGCCCAGCGCCTCGCCGCCCAGCGCGAACGCGACCGACTGGCCGCCGAACGCACGGACCTCCTCGCCGACCGCACGCGCCTCACCACCGAGCGCACCGAGCTGCTGGCCGCCCGCGCCCGCCTGACCGCCGAACGCGACGCCGCCGCCCGCGCCCGTGACGCCGCCGTGGCCGCCCGTGAGGTCGCCACCCGTGAGCGCGACACGGTGGCCCGCGAGAGGGATACCGCCGCCCGCGCCCGCGACACCGCCCTGGGTGCCCGCGACGCCGCCACCCGCGAGCGTGACCGGGTGCGTGCCGACCTCGCCTCCCTGCGGACCCAGGGGGCGGCCCTGCGCGCGGCGAACGAGACGCTGGCCCGCGACCTCGCCACCACACGGGCCAGCCTCGGCCAGTTGCAGGACGAGTATTCCAGCGCCCGCAGCGAACTCAGCGCCAGCCGCAACGCGGACCTCGCCTTTCCCAGGAACGACCTCGTGTACGCGGCGGTCGTGCCGGGCGTGCGGAATCTCGACACCTTCCTGACGGGGGCCGCCGCCGCCGCCACCACACGCGGGGCACGGGGCACGCCCGCCGCCCGGCTGGACCCCGCCGCCCGCGCCACCCTGGAGGCGAGGCTGCGCGGCCTGAACGCCAGCACCTTCGTCCAGTGCCGCGCCGCGAACAACACCGCCGTCGGTTTCCCGGTGGACCTCGCGTGTGAGGCCCGGCCCAACAGCACCCTCTACCGGGGCGGGCAGCTCATCCGCCGCGCCAGCATTACCCTCGGGGCAGACACCCGCACCGTGCAGGCGCAGATTCAGAACCTCGTGCAGGACGCGGTGGTGGACCTCACCACGCGCGGCGTGCCCGGCGAGTACATCGCCAATCAGGGCCTCGACGTGAACGAGTTCGTGGACCTGCTCACCCGCCTGGGCGGGCGCGGCGGCACGAGCGCCACCGTCGGGATCGCTGCCCGCGAGGACGTGCGGCCCGGCAGCCGGGTAGACCTGTACCCGGTGTTGCCGTAGGTCCCCCCGCATCGTTCTTTTCGTCCGCCTCCAGTCAGCCTCCCCCGCTATCCTGCCCCCCATGCGCCGTCTCGCCCTTCCCCTCTCCCTGCTGCTCGCCGCGTCCGCGCAGGCTGCGCCCCTGAAACTGGAATTCTGGCACGCGATGGACGAGGCTGTGGTCGCCGGGTACGCTCAGGCGTTCAACCGCTCGCAGACGGCCTACGAGGTCGTGCCCGTCGCAGGCGGCAATTACCGCGAACTCAATGACAAGCTCCAGAAGGCGCTGGCCTCCGGCAAGGCCCCGGCGCTCGCGCAGGTGGAATTCACCCGCTTCGCCCGGCTGGCGGCGGACGGACGCCTCACCGACCTCTCGCGGCTGACGGACGCGCTGCCGGAGGGACTGACCCGCGACCTCTACGTCCCGGTCTGGCGCGCGGGAGAGGTCGGCGGCAAACGCTACGGCCTCCCGTGGAACGTCAGCGTCCCCGTCCTGATGTACAACGTGGGGGCACTGCGCCGGGCGGGCGTGGCGGCTCCGGGGACATGGGCGGAGGTCGAGACCACCAGCCGCACCCTCGCTACACGCGGTAAACGCCCCCTCGTCGCCACCGCCGACGCCTGGACCTTCGAGGCCAACGTCACCTCGCGCGGTGGCAGCCTCGTCGTGAATGGGCGACCGAACCTCAACGGTCCGGAGGCGGTCGAGGCCCTCACCCAGCTCGCCCGGATGAGCGCCGCCGGACTCGCGCAGCCCCGCCGTCTCTCGGAGGCCACCCGCGCCGCCTTCGACTTCGCGCGTGGGCAGAACATGTTCGTGGGGGCCAGCGTCGCCAACTGGACGGACGCCCGCCGCCTGCCCTTCTTCCAGCTCGGCATCGCGCCCTTTCCGTGCGGGGGGGCGGGGGCCTGTACCGTGCCCCTCGGCGGTGCCCACCTCGTCGTTCCGCAGGGGACCCCGGCGCAGGGGCAGGCGGGTGCCGTCGCCTTCTGGCAGTTCCTGATGGACCCCGCCCGCCTCGCCGAGTGGGTCAAGTCCACCGCCTACGTCCCCAGCCGCCGCAGCGTCACGCCCCTCCTGAACGAGTGGTATGCCAAAAACCCCCAGATCAGAGCCGCCCATGCCCAGCTCGACCGCGCCGTGCCCCGCCCCACCGCGCCCGCCTTCGAGGAGTGGACCCTGCTGCTGGAGGAGGCCATCAGCCAGGCCACGACCGGCAAGCTGAGCGCGAAGGCCGCGCTGGACGAGGCACAACGGAAGGCGGAGGGAAGGTAGGTCAGGTTTTTTGCTTCCTCTCCCCCCGTGGGTGACTCGAAGAGCTGCGAAGCAGAGGGCCGGGGTGAGGGGGTGACGTGACGACTCCACCGCCCACCGCCCACAGAGACCTAAGAAAAAGGGCCACCCGCGCGAGGTGGCCCCTTCCTATCCAGCTTGGAAAAACTTCAGCCCTTGACCGCCCCCGCCGTCAGGCCGGAGACGATGTTGCGCTGGAACACGAGCACGAGGATGATCAGCGGCACCGTGACCACGATGCTCGCGGCCATGATCGGTCCCCACGGCTGGTCGAACTGCGAGGCCCCCGAATAGTTGGCGATCACCACGGGCACCGTGCGGTTGCTGCTCGTGAAGGTCAGCGCGAACAGGTACTCGTTCCAGGCGTTGATGAAGGCGAGGAGTCCCGTCGTCACCAGCGCGGGCATCATCACCGGAAACAGCACCTGAAAGAGCGTCTGCAATGGGCTGGCCCCGTCCACCAGCGCCGCCTCCTCCAGTTCGCCGGGGATGTCGCGCACGAACGAGGTCAGCACCCAGACCGTGAAGGGAATCGTGAAGATCAGGTAGCTGAAGATCAGCGAGATGGGGTTGTTGAACAGATTGGTCGCCTGCACGAGCGTGAACAGCCCGCCCAGCACCGCGATCTGCGGAAAGACGCTGACCGCCAGGATGATGTACAGGATCATACTCTTGCCCCTGAACTTGAAGCGGCCCAGGGCGTAGGCGGCGAAACTGCCCAGCAGCAGGCTGATCAGCACCGAGACCACCGCCACGATGACGCTGAACAGCAGCCCGCGCTGGAAGTTGGCGTTGGCGAAGACCTGCGTGTAGTTGCTCAGGGTCGTCGGAGCCGTGATGAATTGCAGCGGCGGCAGGAAGAGGTCGCCCGCCCGCCGGAAGCTCGTCAGCACCGCCCACAGGAAGGGAAAGAGCAGGTACACGGTGATGACGATGACGAGCAGGTAAAACAGGACGCGCTGGGTGTAGTAGAGGGCCGGATTCGTCTTTTGCAGGTTCATAGGCTCAGCCCCCTCAGTCGAACTTCACGCGGAAGGCGGTGACGTAGATGACGACGATCACCATGATGATCAGGAAGATCGCCACCGCCACCGCGCTGCCCAGCCCCAGCAGCGAGTTGTCGATCAGGGCCTGCCGCGCGTAGCCCGTCATGCTCGTGGAAGAGGCGGTGTTGGCCCCCAGCATCACGTACATGATGTCGAAGACGCGCAGGGCGTCCAGGCTGCGGAACACCAGCGCCACCAGCAGCGCGGGCCGCAGCAGCGGCAGCGTCATGCGCCAGAACTGGGTCCACTTGCTCGCCCCGTCCATGTCGGCGGCCTCGTACATATCCGAGGGCAGGCTCTGGAGTCCGGCCAGGATCAGCAGCGCCATGAAGGAGGTCGTCTTCCACACGTCCACGGCGATCATCGCCCAGATCGCGGAGTCCACGTCGGCGAGCAGCGCCTGACCGCCGAGGATGCCGCGCCCGACCAGCCCGAAGGAGTCGTTGTACATGTAGGCCCACATCTGCGCGCTCACCACCGTGGGAATCGCCCACGGCACCAGCATGGCGGTGCGCAGGAAGGCCCGGCCCTTGAAGGCGCTGTTCACCACCAGCGCGATGATCATGCCGAACACCGTTTCCAGGAAGACCGAGACGACCGTGAACAGCAGCGTGTTCTTCACCGCCGTCCACCACTTCGGGTCTTGCAGGAAGCCCAGCGGCACGCCCTCTTCGGTGGTGAACCAGAAGTTGCCCAGCCCCAGGAAGGTGCGCTCGCCCGGCGTGGTGAGGTTGGCCTCGTACAGCGAGAAGAAGAAGGTGCGGTACAGCGGGTAGCCCGCCACGACCGCGATGGCGATGAGGGTGGGCAGCAGCAGCCAGATGGCCTGCCGGGCGCGGGCGGCCTCGATGCCGCGCCGGCGAACCGGAGCCGCCTGGGTGGGTGTGGCGTTGGTCGTCATGGGTCCTCCCCCAGAGGGTGCCGACCCCACGCGGGCCGGGCTGGGTGTGCGGGCGATGCGGCTTGCAAGGGGCGGGGCGGGAGCGGGGGAGAAAGCGCTTGGGGGACGCCCGTGTTCAGGACGTCCCCCACTTTGGCGCTCAGGCGCGGGCGGGGTGCGCCGCAGCCCCGTGTGGGCCTAGAGGTCCAGGCTCAGAAGCCGCGCCCCTTGATGCGGGCGAGGTCGGTGCTGAGCTTGGCGACGGCGGCCTGGCCCTTGCTCTTGCCGTTCAGCACATCGCTGACGGCGGTGCTGAAGGCCTGGGAGACCTGGTTGTACTTGCCCCTCGTGGGGGCGGAAGGACGCGGCACGGCGTTCGTGAACACGCTCAGCAGGCTGCCGAAGAAGGGGTTGGCCTTCAGGATGGCCTGGTCCTTGTACAGCGCCTGGATCGTGGGGTTGTAGGTGCCCTCGATGGCGCGAATCTTCTGCTCGGCGGGGCTGGTCAGGTAGCGCACGAGGTCGACGGCGGCGGCCTGGTTCTTGGAGTAGCTGCTCACCCCGAGGTTCCAGCCACCCAGCGTCGCGGCGGGCTTGCCGCCGGGGCCGGCGGGCAGCGGGGCCACGCCGATCTTGCCCTTCACCTTGGAGTCCGCGCTCTGGCCGAGTGCCCACGCGTAGGGCCAGTTGCGCATGAAGGCCGCGTTCCCCGACTGGAAGATGCCGCGCGCCTCCTCCTCCCCGTAGGTCGTGACGCCCGCCGGGCTGATGGTGCGAATCCAGCTCGCCGCCGCGTCCAGCGCCGCCGCCATCTTGGTGTTGTTGACGGTAATGCGGCCCGTGCCGTCCACGATGGTCCCGCCGCCGAAGGAGCTGACCCACTCCAGCGCGTTGCAGGTCAGGCCCTCGTAGTTCTTGCCCTGCCACACATAGCCCGCGAAGGTCGAGTTCGCCCCCCGCTCGCCGTCCTGAATCTTCTTCGCCATCGTGGCGAGCTGCGCCCAGGTCTTGGGCGGCGCGGAGTAGCCGTACTTCCTCAGCAGGTCGGTGCGGTAGTACAGCAGCCCAGCGTCCGTGAACCACGGCATCGACACCAGCTTGCCGTTCACGGTGTTCGCGTCCACGATGCCCTTGAAGTGCGCGTTCACCTCGGCAGCGGGAATCTTGCCCTTCAGGTCCACGAAGTGCTGCGAGAGCAGGCCCGGCCAGATCACGTCGAGCTGGTACACGTCGATGTCGCTGCTGCGGGCCGCGAGCTGCTGCTGGTACAGGCCCAGGCGGTCGTTCGTGAGGTTGGGGCTTTCGAAGATGTTGACGGTGTTGCCCGTCTTCTTGGCCCAGCGCGCGGCCCCGTCCTTGCAGAGCTGGAGTTCCTGCCCGACCGTGCCGCAGGCGAGCGTGAGGGTCACGGCGCTGCCCTGGCTGGCGGCTCCGAGGGTGGCGGTGAGACCGACGATGGCAAGTGCTTTCTTCATGCGTCCTCCTGGGTGGGTACAGGCCACAAAGCCCACCGCCCCTACGCGGAAGCGGTTCCACCCCTGGCTCAAGTTTGGTGAGGGAAGGCTACACCGCGCGCCCACTCCCCGTCAATGTGAGGAAGCCGGCGTTTCTCCGGTCTCCGGGTGCGGCGGTAGCCTGGGCCTATGTCCGTCCCCGTGCTGAGCCTGCCGCTGAACGACCCGGCGTTCGTGCGTGACCCATACCCCCTGCTGGCCCGGTTGCGCGAGGAGACGCCCGCCCTGCGCGACCCGGCCCTGAACCGCGTCTTCCTCACGCGGCATGCGGACATCTCGGCGGTGCTGCGCGACCGCACGCGCTTTGGGCGGAGCGCCCTGCACCGATACTCGCGCGACGAGCTGGGCTGGCCGCCCCCCGACCCCGCGCGGGCAAACTTCGACGCCTTCAACGGCAACCACCTCCTCGATTCCGAGCCGCCCAAGCACACCCGGCTTCGCTCGCTCGTGGGCCTCGCCTTCACGCCCCGGCGGGTGGAGGCGCTGTCCTCCCGAATTGAGGCCCTGCTCGCCCGGCAACTCGCGAAGGTCGGCGCGGACGGCTTCGATCTCGTCGCCCAGTACGCCGAGCCGCTGCCCGTCACCGTCATCGCAGAGCTGCTGGGGGTGCCCCAGGGGGAGCGCCACCACCTGCGCCCGTGGTCGGCGGCCATCGTGCGGCTGTACGAGCCGACCCACACGGCGGGCGAGCAGGCGGAGGCTGAGCGGGCCGTACTGGAGTTCAGCGCCCTGCTGCGGGACCTTGCGCGGTTGCGACGCCATGACCCACAGGATGACCTCATCACCGCGCTCGTGCAGGCCGAGGACGGCGGCGACCGCCTGAGCGAGCGCGAACTCATCGACACCTGCATTCTCCTCCTGAACGCCGGGCACGAGGCGTCGGTCAACGGCCTCTCGGCGGGCGTGCTGGCCCTGCTGCGGCAGCCCGAACACTGGCGAACGCTCGCTCAGGCCGCGCCGCATCAAGGCAGCCTGCCCCTCTTCCGGACGGCGGCAGAGGAACTGCTGCGCTACGACACGCCCCTCCCGCTGTTCGAGCGGTACGTGCTGGAGGAGGTCGATCTCTTCGGTGAGACGCTCCGCCCCGGCGAGAAGGTCGGCCTCCTGTACGCGAGCGGCAACCGCGACCCGCGCCGTTTCGAGCGGCCTGACGAGCTGAACCTGACGCGCGACCCGAACCCGCATCTCACCTTCGGGCTGGGCATCCACTACTGCCTCGGCGCGCCCCTCGCCCGGCTGGAGCTGGCGCTGAGCCTGCGCGCCCTCGCCCGCGCCTTCCCCGACCTGCGCCTCCCCGACCCCGACGCCGAGCCGGAGTACGTCGGCGGCTTCGTGATTCGGGGGCTGAGGCGGCTGGACGTGGTGGCGGGGTGAGATCGGGACCTGCCGCGTGGGGAAGTGTCAGGTGAGTACGTCGGGGGGCAGGACTCCGTAAATTCCGTCGAGGCGAAGTTCCTCGGTCCGGAATCGGGCCGACCAGGATGGAGAGCTGCCCCTACCGACGGCAGGTCCTCTGCTTCGGCCTGCTTCTGGGGAGGAAGTCTTCAGGAGTCCTCCGGGGCACGAAAGCCCTGCCACCACACTCCGCCCAATTCCCCCGCCTCCGCCTCTCTGCGGGCTTCCTCCTCTCGTCCGAGCGCGAGAAGCGCCACCACCCGCGCCGGGCTGCGCGGCACGCTGCGGGTAAGAGCCTTAGCGGCGGTACGTGCGGCCTTGTCCCTCCCTCCCACGGCGGCCTGTGCGTGCGCGAGGACGGCGAGAAGGTGGGCGTCGGCCTCGGTGCCGCTCATCTCGGCGACCCTGAGTCCCTCGGCCAGGGCGCGGAGGGCGGCGCGCGGGTCAGCCCGGAGGTTCATCTCACCGAGCAGGGTGGCGGCGGCGATGAGCGCCCCGGCGTCCCCCTCCGAGCGGGCGAGCGTCCGGGCGTGGGCGGCGAGGCTGGCAGCGTCCGGCTGCCCGGCCTGCCACGCGGCGCGGGCGCGCAGGAGGGCGGGCCGGGCGGTGTCGGGCTGACCCGCAAGTGTGGTGAAGGCAGCATCGGAATCGCCCAGCCGAAGGAACGCGGCGGCACGGGTGAGGGGGTCCTCGGCCCACCGTGCGGCGAAGCTTGGCCGCCCCAGTTGCAGCGCGAGGGGGGCGGCCCGCGCATGGTCGGCGGGATCGAGGGCGCTCAAGGCGGCGAGCGCGGCAGCCTCGTCCCCCCGCTCCATAACCGCTTGCAGGACCGCGAGGGTCAGGTCCGCCCCCGCCTGGGTTTCCCCGAAGGATTCAGCTTCAGGCGCTCAGGCCGAGGTCCAGACCCAGGAAGCGCCACAGCGAACGCCGGGGCACGCGCAGCCCGCTGGGATGTTCGACCGCGCCGAGGCGACCGTCCCTGATCCAGCGGCGGACGGTGCGTTCGTGGGTGCCCGTGAAGTCGGCGACCTCGCTGACCTTCAGGAGCTTCGGGAGCGTCTGGAACTGTTCGGTGAGCGTCAAGGCAACCTCCGACAAGCACGCGGGGCCACCCCAAGGCGGCCCCGACGACGTTCTGGATTGTGGGCGACCCGCCCGCTCGCCCCGGCACCCGGCCCGTCCGCACCGTGCGGCGGCGGGCAGAGGAAGACGGCGGAGGGGCAGGTCAACTTGGAAGGAGCGTACCACGTCCCCTGTCATCCGGGCGTCAAACGTAAAGGCGGAGACAGCATTCCCCCACTGGGGGAAGAGGAGTGGGGCGTTCCGTTCGCCAGCGGCGGGACTGAAAAGAAGGCGTTCCCTCTCACTCACGATCGATTCACAGGTTCGGTGAGGCCGGAGGAGCGGGCCGTCCCCCGCCGGGGATGCCTGGGAGACGTTGGGAGGAGCATGACACCCGGCCTCGTGTGAGCTTTGTTGTACCCAGTCTAGAAATAGGGGCGTCGGCGCGTTCGGCATCCCTTAACCTCTCCTCCGGTCCATCCACATCTCCTTTTCGACGTGTCGGCGCGGTCCTCACAGGCGGATCACACCTGCGGCTCTAGGCTGCGCTCGCTTTCCCCCACAGAGCAGACCCGACAGACCGAGACAGCCTTATCCCCGCCCCCTGGCTCCCGGAGGTTTCCGCATGTCCCGACTCACCCGCCGTCTGACGCTGAGCGCCGCCGCCCTGTCCCTGACCGCCCTGCTCGCCTCCTGCGGAGGGGGGACGGACACAGTGGCGAACGCCGAGGCGGCCCATGAGCACGTCACCGCGCCCGACCTCGCCTCGCTGCCGCTGGACCCCTACCTGAGCGCGGAGCTGGAGACCCAGGCGACCGAGCCGTACAACATCACCCTGCGCTTCGCCACGGGCAGCGACGCGAGCGTGGTCAACGCCATGAACGCCGCCGCGAGCCGCTGGCAGGGCATCGTCACGCAGGGGCTGGCAAGCGTGCGGGCGAACATCCCCGCGAATGCCTGCGGAAGCAACGCGGCGTTCTCGGGCACCATCGACGACATCCTCGTCTTCACGGGCAACCGGACCATCGATGGCCCCGGCGGCACCCTCGCGCAGAGCGGGCCGTGCAGCGTCCGCTCGTCGAACGGGCTGACGACCTATTCCACACTGGTGTTCGACACGGCGGACCTGACGCAGTTCAGCTCCCAGCTCGCCGACATCGCCGTTCACGAACTCGGGCACTCGCTCGGCATCGGGACCCTGTGGCAACGCTTCGGGCTGGTGAGCGGCATCGGCACGAGCAACCCCGTGTACCGGGGCACGAACGGCGTGCGCGAGTACCGCGCCTTCGGCGGCACCCTGAGCACCGTGCCCGTCGAGAACACGGGCGGCTCCGGCACGGCGGGCGGCCACTGGCGCGAGACGACCTTCAAGAACGAGCTGATGACAGGCTACCTCAACAGCGGCGTCAAGAACCCGCTGTCGCGCCTGAGCGTCGGCACCTTGCAGGACATGGGTTATGCTGTCACCTACACCACCGCCGACGCCTACAGCCTGACCACCGCGCAGAGCCTCGCCGCGTCGCTGGACCTCGCCTCGCGCGAGGAACTGATCACGCCGAAGTACCGCAGCCGCTGAGAGTTGAGGTTGGACCTGGAACTGCCCCCGCCGGGTTGGTGGGGGTAGTTTTTGTGGGAAGAGAGGAGAACGCCGTTAGCAAGCAGCGTTAATCGCTCTAACAGATTGGATTCGTAAATCTTCCAACTGGCTCTGGACGCCCTGCCTGTTCACCCCCTCCCGACCTCCCCCCTCAAGGGGGAGGAGCAAAAGATCACATCCAAACACAATCTCAACAACTCCTCACTGCAACAACCTCGTCCAAGACCCACGCCCCCGATGCTCTAGGCTAGGCCCTCATGAGTCTGCTCTCGCAACTGTCCGGCACGCTGATCAACGTCGCCGCCGTCCTGCTGGGCACGCTGCTCGGCCTCGCGCTGGGGGGGCGGCTGCCGGAACGCACCCAGCGCACACTGCTGCAAACGCTCAGCCTCGTGACGCTCTTCATCGGCCTGGACATGGCGGGGAGCCTGAACCGCGTGACGGGCGGCAACATTCCCGGCGTGATCCTCGCGCTCGTCAGCCTCGCGCTGGGGGCCGTGATCGGCGAGGCGCTGCGGATCGAGGAGGGGCTGGCGGGGCTGGGTGAGGCTCTCAAGCGAAGATTCCGGGGCGGCGGGCGCTTCACGGAGGGGTTCGTGGCGGCGAGCCTGCTCTTCTGCGTCGGCCCGATGACGGTGGTGGGCGGGCTGCAAAACGGCCTGACGGGCGACAACGCCACCTATGTCCTGAAGAGCACGCTCGACGGCATCGCCTCGCTCGCGCTGGCAGGGGCGTACGGCATCGGAGTCGGCTTCAGCGTCATCACGGTATTTCTCCTTCAGGGGGGCCTCAGCCTCGCGGCGGGGGCGTTCGCGGCGGGCCTGCTGAATGGGGCGGACCCCGGCGTCCTGAGGACCAACCCCTACGTCCTGATGATCACGGGCGCGGGTGGCCTCGTCATCGCCGGAATCAGTTGGAACCTGATGCTCGCCGGGCTGGGCTGGGAGGACCGCCGGGTGCGCGTGGGCAGCATGCTCCCGGCCCTCGCCGTCGCGCCGCTGGCCCTGTGGGTGGCGGGTCGGCTGGGGTAGGGGGAGGGGAGACGCCCGCTCTCAGATGGGAACGGGGTGTTGGTGGCGCACTGTGCGGCAGGGTTCCGCTGTCAGAGCCGTGTCAGTCTCCGTCCCTAGACTGACGACCATCTCCAGGAGACCCGTCCTGACCGAGACTTTCCCCCTCTCCTGACCCTCCGCGCCGGGCGTGACTGGCCCTCCCCACGCCCCACGCCCGGCCTGACCCCTCCCGCGCCCCCACCTCTCGCGTTTTCCCCCTGGGCCGGGTCGTAATCGGCGCGCGAACGGGCGGTGACTCCCGCCCCCAGCGCACAGGCTCAAGCCCTCTCGCCGTGATACAGAGCAGCGCCCCCGCCGGGAGTGGTGGGGGCGCTGTTCATGCTGGCTGTTGATCGCTGGCCGCTCTCAACTCAGCTTCGCCTTGAACTCCTCGTACCCGAAGGTCTTCACCCGTTCATAGGTGCCATCCGCGCGCAGGATGCCGATGTCGGGGTGCTTGACGCCGTTGAAAAAGGTCGTCTTCACCATCGTGTAATGGATCATGTCGTCGAAGATCACGCGGTCGCCGACGCTGAGAGGGTGGTCGAAGACGTACTCGCCCACCACGTCGCCCGCCAGGCAGGTCGTGCCGCCGATGAGGTAGGGGTGGCCGGGTATCTGGTCGTGCGCCTCGCGGTGAGTCACCTCCCCGGCGATGGGGTCGCGGGCACCGAGGATGCGCGGGCGGTAGGGCATCTCCAGCACGTCGGGCATGTGGGCACTCACCGACACGTCGAGGAGGGCGGCGTCCCTGACGTTGTGCACCACGTCGAGCACGCTGCTCACGAGCCAGCCCGTCTGCCACGCGAAGGCCGAGCCGGGTTCGAGGAGGACGTGGACGCCCCACTTCTGGCGGAAGGCACGCACGACGCGAATCAGCCGCTCGATGTCGTACCCCTCGCGCGTCATCAGGTGCCCGCCGCCGAAGTTGACCCACCCCATGCGGGGCAGGAACTCCCCGAAGTTGCGCTCCACGACCTCCAGCGTGCGCTCCAGCGTGTCCGAGTCCTTTTCACACAACGTATGGAAGTGCAGGCCGTCAATGCCGTCGAGGAGGTCGGCCCGGAACTCCCGCCGCGTCACCCCCAGCCGCGAGAACGGCCCGGCGGGGTTGTACAGGTCCGTCTCGACCTCCGCATATTCAGGGTTGACGCGGATGCCGATGTGGAGCGTCTTCCCGGCGGCGCGGGCGGCCTCCACCTGCGGTTTGAAGCGTTCCCACTGGGAGAAGGAGTTGAAGACGAGGTGATCGGCCAGCTCCAGGATGCGCGGGAAGTCCTCGTCGCTGTAGGCGGGGGCGTAGACGTGGACCTCCCCCCGCATCTCCTCGCGGGCGAGCAGGGCCTCGTTGAGACTGCTCGCGGTCGCCCCGGTGATGCCGAATTCGCGCAGGATGGGAAAGGCGCTCCACATGGCGAAGCCCTTGAAGGCGAGGATGATCTGCGCGCCGCTCTCGCGCTGGACGTGACTGATAAGGGCGAGGTTGCGCCGCAGCCGCGACTCGTCGAGGACGAAGGCCGGGCTGGGGATGGCCCGCCAGTCGGTCTCCTCCACGGGCCGGACGGCGGGAAGCTGAAAGTCGGAGACGGTCATGGGAGACAGGGTAGCGGGTGGGGGGCGGGAGGATTGGGTCAGGGGGAGGAACCCTGAGTCGAGGTTTGCTCCTGGGCCAGAGCGTCGAACGTCGCCTGGGCGTCGGCGAGGGCCGCCTGTGCTTCGGCACTCTGCGTGGGGGAAGCCCACCCCTGCGACGCGGCGGGGCGGTCGTCGTCGAGGAAGGACCCACACGCGCGCAGGACGCCGATGACGAAGCTCCCGATCAGCCACCACTGCCACCACGGGCGACCGCCGCGCGCCGCCTCCCGCTCCTGTTCGGTAGCTCCCCCACGAAGTCGCCGGGCGGTCTTGGCGTCCCAGTCCCCGTCTTTGGCCTTCTTCAACGCCTTCTGCGCCCCCTTGTGCTCCTCGGCGGCGGCGCGTTCGAGGAGGTGCTTGGCGTAGTCGAGGCTGTCCTGAAGGGGCCGGGTGTCCACGGGCCGCAGCACACCGTCGTCCCCGACCTCAACCAGCCCGGCGCGCAGTTGCTGGGCGAGGGCGAAGCGGGCGTCGTTGTTCCCGGCGTCGGCGGCCTTGAGGAGGTAGCGGTACTTCGCGCGGTCGTCCAGCTCGAACTGCCCCCGGTAGGCGTCGAACCCCCGGTACACGCGCCAGCTCATGTCGTCGCTGCCGAGGTCGGCGGCCTTGAGGACGGCGTCGCGCTTCTCCGGCGTGTCGCGCAACGCCGCCTTCAATCCCAGCCCGTGCTCTTGCAGGTGGACGAGCATTTCTGCGGCGGCCTTGTCGCCCTCGTCGCGGGCGCGCATGAGGAGGGGGGTGGGATCGGGTATGGCCCACGTGCGGTTGAAACAATGCAGGCGACCCAACGTCACCGCCGCCTCGTGATCGCCCTCCCCGGCCCAGCGGGTGAGCAGGGCCGTGACACGGGGCAGCAGAGGTTCGAGCCAGCCCTTCGCCTGGTACAGCGCCCAGGGGAAATTTCCACTCGCGCGAACGCGGGGGTCTCCCTCGGCGGCGGCCAGGAAGCGTTCCAACGCCACCCGCCGCTCTGCCTCGGGGGCATCGGCGTGCGTGAGCGCGACGAGCAACTGGTCGGCGTAGCTCTCCTGAAGGTCCGCCGCCAGCCGCGCCCGCTCGACGCCTGCTGCCGAATCGCCCGCGAAATGCAGGGCGTGGTGCGAGACGTGGGAGTGGAAGGCGGCCCAGAGCTTCTGCATGTCGCCCTGCCCCAGCAGGCCCGCCTCCTGCTGCTGGCGCACAAAGGTCAGCATGTGTTCCTCGCTCCCGCCCCACTCGGCGCGCAGGTGCAGCAGCGTGACGCGGCGCAGCTCCAGCGAGTGCGGGTTGTCCTCCAGCGGGCGGGTGTACCAGTCGGGATACTGCTGAGCCTGCACGTCGGCGAGGCTCATCTGACAGCCCCGCGTGTTGTGGACGGTGGCGACCGTCAGCCACGCCGTCAGAGGGTTACGCGTCAGGGTCGTCGCCTCCCGCGCGCATCCCTCCGCCTGTTCGAGAAAGTGGTGCAGACCACGCCAGCCCTGATCGCTCACCAGATTGGCCGTGGTCTCACCCCGGAAGGCCCAGGCGCGGCCCAGCAGCCACCCCGCCAGCGCCGCGTGCGCCGCGTAGGAACCGGGGTGAGTGTCCATCCACCCCCGGAAGCACTCGCCCAGCGCCGGGTCGGGATTCTGGAAGGCGTCGAAAGTCCGCTTCAACTCCAGCTCGCTCACCTCGCCGCGCTCGAAGCGCCCTTGCAGGCCAGTGAGAAAGGGGTCGAGGTCGGTGTACCGGGCGTCCCGCAGGTGGGCGAGGAGGTCGGGCGGCGTGAGGTCCATACGGCCCCCAGGCTAGTGGGGCGTCACCTACCGCCGTGTCACAAGTTCGCGCCGTGCCGGGGTCGTGTTGGGGGAAGAGGACCCCCTCACCCCGCCACGAACCGCAGCGCCCCCGGCGTGTCCCCGCCCGGCGCGAGCGTGGGCACCAGCGTGCTCGTGCTGACCTGGGCGGCATGGCGCACGTCGCCCCCCAGCCCCAGGTCCGCGAGGTGCTGGCCGTGCGCGCTGCTGGAGAGCGTCTCGACCGGATCGGCGGCGTTGCGGCGCACCGTCAGGGCGATCCGGGTGCCGTCGTCGCTGGAGAAAGCCCCCATCGCCAGCAGGTACTCGGCGAGGACCCCGGCGGTATACACGTCCTCCAGCCCCACCCGCGTATCGGTGCCCGCGCACACGACGGCGATCTCCTCCGTGGCGAGCGACCGGGCGCGGCGGGCGGCGGCGTGCGCGTTGACCAAAGCGGCCAGCAGCACGTGTTTGCCCGTTTCGGCGGCGGCGAAGGCGGCCCCGGTGCCGTTCGTCGTGTTCATCACCACCGTCTTGCCCGTGAAGTTCTGTCCGGCGGCCTCCACCGGGCTGTTGCCGAAGTCGAAGCCGGGGATAGGCAGCCCGCCCCGCTCCCCGCCGAGGAGAATGTCGGAACTCCCCTCGCGCAGACTCAGAGCGACCTCCGGCGTGGCGGTCAGGAGCAGCGCCTCCGCCCCCCGCTCCAAGTACTGCACGGCGGTCGTCGTGGCCCGCAGCACGTCCACCACGAGCACCACGTCCGGGTAGTGGCCGTGGGGGAGGAGGTCGACGCGCAGTCTCATCGCGGTACCGGGGAGGGGGGGCGGCCAGCGGCCAGCGGCCAGCGGCCAGCAAACCACCCGGAGGTCCAGGGGTCTCTTGATCTCCGGCTCCAACGCCGCCGAACCAACTGGTCTTCTGCTGGTGGCTGGAAGCTGGAGGCTGGCCGCTCCCTCCTCACGCCAGCGCCTCCCGCAACCGCGCCAGCCCCGCCGCCGCCCCGTCCGGCCCGAAGACGCTGCTGCCCGCCACGAGGACGGTCGCGCCCGCATCGGCGAGCATTCGGGCGTTCTCCGGCGTCACGCCGCCGTCCACCTGCACGTCGGCGGCGCTGCCGATCTCGTCCAGCCAGCGCCGCAGGGTCCGCACCCGCTCCACGCTCGCCGGGAGAAACCGCTGCCCGCCGAAACCGGGGTTGACGCTCATCACCAGCACGAGGTCCACGTCCCCCAGGACGGGCCGCACCGCCTCCAGCGGCGTGCCGGGGTTGAGGGTGACGCCCGCCCGCCTGCCGAGTTCGCGGATCGCCCCCACGGCCCGGTGGACGTGCGGCGTCGCCTCCACATGAACGGTCAGACCGTCGGCCCCCGCCTCCGCGAAGTCGCGCAGGTAACGTTCGGGCCGCTCGACCATCAGGTGAACGTCCAGAAAGAGGCTGGTCGCCCGGCGCGCGGCGGCGAGGATGGGCAACCCGAAGGAGAGGTTGGGCACGAACATGCCGTCCATCACGTCCACATGGGCGGAGTCGGCCCCGGCGATGGCCTGCAATTCCTCACCGAGCCGCGTGAAATCGCAGGACAGCAGGCTGGGGGCGAGTTTGACGCGGGTCACGGGGCCACTCTAACAGTGCCGCCGCTTTGTGGCGTGGGTTGCGGTTCGTGGAGAGCGGTCAGCCGTCAGCTTTCAGCGGTCAGCAAAAAGCTGCTTAAGCCCTGGCTCTTTTCACTCTTCCCCTTGGGGGGAGGCCGGGACTCGCGGAGCTGCGAAGCAGAGGGGGTGAACAGGCCTGGCAACCCAGACAACGACGACCGCAACTCCCCAGCACCGTTCAAACGAAATGGCAGGCCAACTCCACCCCTCTCCCACACCCACCAAACGCCCGTTAGTTCCTAGCGTGGCATCATGACGGCAATCCCACGGAGGCCCCATGACCACATCGCAAGACCCGAACGCCCCCGCTCCGGCTGCCTCGCCGCTGGACGCCTGGAAGGCCCTCGCCCGCAAGGACCTGCGCGGCGCGGAGCCGGAGACCCTCAACCGCCTCACGCCCGAGGGGCTGACGCTCCGGCCCCTGTACACCGCCGCCGACGTGGAGGGGCTGGACCCCGGATTGCCGGGCCTGCCGCCCTTCACCCGTGGCCCGCGTGCCACGATGTACGCCGCCCGCCCGTGGACCATCCGCCAGTACGCGGGCTTCTCCACCGCCGAGGAGAGCAACGCCTTCTACCGCCGCAACCTCGCCGCCGGGCAGAAGGGCCTGTCGGTCGCCTTCGACCTCGCCACCCACCGGGGCTACGACTCCGACCATCCGCGCGTGGTGGGCGACGTGGGCAAGGCGGGCGTGGCAATTGACTCGGTGGAGGACATGAAGGTCCTCTTCGACGGCATTCCCCTCTCCGAAATGTCCGTGTCCATGACGATGAACGGGGCGGTGCTGCCCGTCCTCGCCGGGTACATCGTGGCTGGGCAGGAGCAGGGCGCGACGCTGGGCCAGCTCTCCGGCACCATCCAGAACGACATCCTCAAAGAGTTCATGGTGCGGAACACCTACATCTACCCGCCCGCGCCCTCCATGCGGATCGTCGCCGACATCATCGAGTTCACGGCGCGGGAGATGCCGCGCTTCAACTCCATCTCCATCAGCGGGTATCACTTGCAGGAGGCGGGGGCGAACGCCGCGCTCGAACTCGCCTACACGCTCGCGGACGGGCTGGAGTACGTGCGGGCCGCGCTTGCCAAAGGCCTCGACATCGACGAGTTCGCCCCCCGGCTGAGCTTCTTCTTCGCCATCGGGATGAACTTCTACACCGAGGTGGCGAAACTTCGGGCGGCCCGGCTGCTGTGGTCGGAGCTGATGGGACAGTTCAAACCGAAAAACCCGATGAGCCGCGCCCTGCGGACCCACTGCCAGACCTCCGGCTGGTCGCTGACCGAGCAGGACCCCTACAACAACGTCGTCCGAACGGCCATCGAGGCGATGGCGGCGGTGTTCGGCGGGACCCAGAGCCTCCACACGAACGCCTTCGACGAGGCGATTGGCCTGCCGACCGACTTCTCCGCCCGCATCGCGCGCAACACGCAGCTTGTGATTCAGGAGGAGACGGGCATCCCGCACGTCGTGGACCCGTGGGGCGGCTCGTACCTGATGGAGCGGCTGACCGCCGACCTGGCCGAGGAGGCCCGCAGGCTCATCGCCGAGGTCGAGGCCCTGGGCGGCATGGCGAAGGCCGTCGAGTCGGGCACGCCCAAGCTCAGGATCGAGGAGTCGGCGGCCCGCAAGCAGGCGCGCATCGACCGGGGCGAGGACGTGATCGTGGGGGTCAACAAGTACCGCACCGAGGCCGAGACGCATGTGGACGTGCTCAGCATCGACAACGCCTCCGTCCGCGAGGGCCAGATTCGGCGGCTGGAGACGCTGCGGGCGACGCGGGATGGGGCGGAAGTAGACCGGACGCTCGCCGCCCTCGCGGAATGTGCCCGCACGGAGTCAGGAAACCTCCTCGCCCTGAGCGTCGAGGCCATGCGCGCCCGCGCCACCGTGGGCGAGGTGAGCGCCGCGCTGGAGGGCGTGTGGGGCCGCCACCGCGCCGAGGTCCGCACCCTCAGCGGCGTGTACGCGCAGGGCTACTCCGGGGACGAGGGCTTCTCCGCCCTTCAGCGCGAGATCGAGGACTTCGCCGCCGCCGAGGGCCGCCGCCCCCGCATGCTCGTGGTCAAGATGGGGCAGGACGGCCACGACCGGGGGGCAAAGGTCATCGCCACGGCCTTCGCGGACCTCGGCTTCGACGTGGACGTGGGGCCGCTCTTCCAGACGCCCGAGGAGGCCGCGCGGCAGGCGGTCGAGAACGACGTTCACGTCGTCGGCGTGAGCAGCCAGGCGGCGGGGCACGGAACCCTCATTCCGGCGCTGGTCGGCGCGCTGAGGGCCGAGGGCGCGGACGACATCCTCGTGATCGCGGGCGGCGTGATTCCCCAGCAGGACTACGCGGCGCTGCGGGCGGCGGGCGTGGCGGGCATCTTCGGGCCGGGCACACCCATCCTGACCTCGGCGCGCGAGGTGCTGCGGCTGGTGCGGGAACGGCGGGAGGGGACGCCGGGAAAGCCCTGAACGCCGCCGGGGAGGTGAAGTGAAGACAACTGGCACGGCCTCCTCACGCCCGCCCTGTACAACGGAGCATGAGCCACCGTCTCCCGGCTGTGCTTCTCGCCTTCGGTCTGCTCTGCGGCCCCCCGTCAGGTCACGCCCAGGCGGTGTCCCGCCAACCGACCGCCCTGCAACAGGCCCGCGTGCAGGCCGCGCAGGAGACGGCGCAGGTGCGGCTGCTGGAGCGGGCGGGCCAGCTCCGCCCCCAGCGCGTCTCGGCCAGTTGCCGCGACCGCTCGGGCCGGGTGCGCCTGTCCGTCCTCGCCGACGCGCTGGGTACGCCGCGTATCGTGCGCTATGCCCGCCGGATTCCCGACAATACCCTCCACTTCACCGGCTACTACGACGCCACCGGGCGTCTGCGTTTCGCCACCGCCCAGGCCTCCGGCCCCGTGGGCGTGCTGTACAACCTCAGCGCCGAGTACGACGCGCGTGGACGCCTGCTAAGGGAGACGGGAACGCGCCGCGCCGGGTACGCCGCCGAGTTGCGCCGCCTGCCCAATCTGAACGTGGTGCTGCTGAGGCGGGGGATTTGCACGTTGTAAGGGGGCCGCCAGCCGCCAGCTTCCAGCCACCGGCAGGGGGTGGGCGCTCCAGCTTAAAGCTCGGAGCTTCCGAGAATTGGCCCGACGAGGGGAGCCACGCTGTTCTGCTCGTCTGCTCGCTCGCCCCCAGGCGGAGGCCGGGGGACGACGGGTACGGCCCGCGCACGTGCTCAGGGTGTCATGCTGAGCGTCGGCGAAGCGTCCCCAAGCGCCGGGACCCGACGCTCGCGCCCAGGGTGACGAGTCCCGTTGGCCTCGCTCGGAGCGAGTGGCGTCCTCCACCGCTATTCAAAGCGGGGAGATAGGTCGCCGCCTGATAGCAGGGTTGCAATTCGACGCCGAAGGGGCGGCGCAGGGCCACCAAAATTCGGCTTCGCCGTGCCGCCCTATGCACATGGCCGGAGAGCGTTCCACACGACACGCACTTCAAACTGAACTCGCCTCTGGTGTACACTCTCAGGTCTTGCAGGACGTGGTGGAGCGGCTGGACAAGTCCTTCAAGGGCTTCTTCAGGCGTGTGAAGGCGGGCCAGAAGGCGGGGTCTCCGGGGTTCAAGGGAAGGTCCCATGACGACTCCCTGAAAACCTCAACATCAACGGCCTTGCCCGCACCAAGACTGCGAAGGGCGGACTGGACGCGGGATGGGCCACCTTCATCACTCTCCTTTCTCTCAGCGTGGGGCAGGAGAGGCCTCGACCAGAAGTTATCTGCGCCGACGCTTTCCTCCGGCATTCGCCAGGCTCTCGCCGTGCTTCAGGAGCTTGACGCGCACGGAGGACGGAGGGGGACGCGGTGGGGCCTGAAAAAGACTCATACCCCGCGCGCTAGCCTGCCCGCATGACCCTCGCCCCACCGCCGGACACGACGCCCGCCCCCGAGTCCGGCCCGCCGCGCCCGGTCGGCGGTGGGGAACGCTCGGCCCTGCCCGACGTGCTGCGGGGGCTGGCCCTGCTGGGCATCCTCATCGTGAACGTGCAGAACTTCGCGGGCTTCCGCGAGTGGGAGCAGCGGGGCGTGGACGGGGCGGTGCAGACGCTGACCGACATGTTCGTGAACGGGCGGGCGATCAGCCTCTTCGCCATGCTGTTCGGGTGGGGGGCGGCGGGCCTCCTCGCGCGGCACGGCTCCGGGCGGCTGTTGCGGCGGCTGGTGGTGCTCTTCGCCATCGGGACGGCGCACGCGGTCCTCGTGTGGACGGGCGACATCATCTCCAACTACGCGCTGCTGTCGCTGGCGCTGCTCCTCACCGCGCGGGCGACGACGGGCACGCTGGTGGCGCTGGCGGGTGGCCTCGGCGCGTGGTGGCTGCTGACGACGGTGCTGGAGGGGTTAGGTGCGCTCGCCCGCGACCCCCGGCCCCGCTTCTCCGGCCTGCCCATCCTTCCGCCCGGCACGACCTACGGCGACGCGGTGGCCGAGCGTGCCGCCGATTTCCTGCCCGCGCTCATCAACGGGAGCGTCTACAACGGACCGTGGTTGATCGCCCTGTTCCTGCTGGGGGCCGCCGCACAGCGCACGGGGCTGCTCACCCGCCCGCAGGAGCACTTGCCCCTGCTGCGCCGCCTCGCCGTCTTCGGGCTGGGCATCGGGCTGCCGCTGGGCATCCTCCTCGCGTGGATGAACACGCAGGGGACGCTGAGCGCCGGGCTGCTCTCCATTCCGGTTCGCATGGGGGGCGGGCTGGCCTCCGCGCTGGGCTACGTGGGCGTGCTGGGGCTGCTCGCCGCCGGGGGACGGCTGGGCGTCCTGATCGCCTTCGCCGCCAGCGGGCGCGTCGCCATGAGCAACTACATCGCGCAGAGCCTGATCATGACGACCCTTTTCTACCCCTACGGCGGCGCGCAGTACGGGGAGTGGGGGGCCGCGCCTGCCGTGCTGCTCGCGCTGGCGGTCGGCCTCGCGCAACTGCCGCTGAGCGCGTGGGTGCTGCGCCGCTTCGGAAGTGGGCCGCTGGAACGGCTGACGCGCTGGCTCGTCTACGGTCCCGCTCGCGGCGTAAGGTAGGGCATGGAATTCATCTGGAAGGCGGGCGTGATCCGCGAGATCGCCCACGCGGGGGCGCGCCTGGAAGTCATCGAACACACCGCTGAACCCGCCACGCGGGCGCTGGAGGGCTACCATCAACCCCTCTCGCGCCCGTCCCCGTGGCGGCAGCTCGCGGTCCACACGGGCGGCGCGATGGCGGTCCTCGAACCCGGTGCCCTGCAATACCTGCGCGGCGACATCGAGTTGCAGGCGAGCACGTCCGGTGGCGCGAGCGGCGGGGGCGGGCTGGGCGGCTTCCTGCGCGGGGCGGTCACGGCGGCGGCGACGGGCGAGGGCCTGTACAAGACCGTCTACCGGGGCGCGGGCACCGTCTACACCGAGCCGACCCGGCTGCACCTCCTCCTCGGTGAGCTGCGCGGCGAGGACCTGATCGTGGACGACGGGGCCTTCGTCGCCTGTGCGGGCGAGGTGACGGTGGGCCGCCACGTCAACGCGGGCCTCACGGCGGCGCTGGGCAGCGGGGAAGGCCGGGTGCAGCCCAAACTCTCCGGCACGGGCGTCTTCGCCCTGCAAAGCCCGGTCCCCGAGGCCGAGTTCCAGTTCCTCGACCTGCGCGGCGAGACCCTGAAGGTGGACGGCAACCTCGTCGTGGCGTACACGGGCGGCCTGAGTTTCGCCGTGGAGCGCAGTGCGCGGGGCCTGCTCGGCGGCGGCAAGACGGGCGAGGGCTTCGTGCAGGTCTACCGGGGCACGGGCCGCGTGTGGCTCGCGCCGACGTTGCCGCTGAGGGTGTCGCCGCTGGGGGTGGCGATGTCGGTGGGGTGAGTCAGTCTTTGTGGTAGACGAAACTTCGTGAACAACTACAGGAGTTTTTGGGACCACGTTTCTGGGAGGCTACGCCTGTTCACCCCCTCCCGGCCTCCCCCTCAAGGGGGAGGAGCTAGAAAGCCACTGCTTAAGCCTCAGCTCTTTTTCTCCCTCTCCCCTCGTGGGAGAGGGCCGGGGTGAGGGGGCGACGTGGCGACTCAACCGCTCAATCCTCCCTCCAGCCGCGCCCCCTCCACCACCGTCCCCAGCCGCTCCAGCCGTTCGCGCAGCGCCACGAGGTACACGCCCGGCTCCACCTCCTCGCCGAGGGTCCAGACCCGCACACCGGGCGGGGCCGCCAGCACCCGGTCCACGAACGCCAGCGTTTGCATGCGCGTGGCGCGGGCTTCCTCCACCAGTTCCGGCAACGTCATCTCGCCCAGCGGTGCGGTGAGGCGGTGGGGCACCTTCGCCGCGTAATCGCCCAGACCGATCCGCATTTCCATCCCCATCTTGCGCTCCATACCGATCACGCGCCGCAGGGTGTCCTCGGCCCCGGCACCCCAGCCGTCGGCGGTCAGCCAGGTGTGGTAGGCGGCAGCCTGTTCGTCCAAGTCGGCGCGAATCCGCGCGGGCGAGATCACGGCGGCCTGCGCGCGGATGGCCTCCAGGGGGTGAGGGTCGCCAGTCATAGCGGGCAGTGTCCCACACGGGGCCGCTATCCTGATGCCCGATGCAGCACACGGGCACCTGGACGGACATCTACGGCTCGGCTCGCGCAAGCTTCGAGGGCCGCGCGGGCGGGCACCGCTGGCTCGTGGCCGCGCCGCCCGATCTGGCCTCGGAAGTTCCTACTCAATTGGAGGCGGTGGACGGCAAAGGCCGAGCCGACCTCCTCGTCCACGAGGGTCTGACTCCACTCCTCGCCGCCGTGCGTGAGCTGGGGCCGCGTGGGGTTCTCGTCGTCGCGCCGCGTGCCCTCGCCTCCGGTCCTGTCGTGACCGTGGGAGAGCAGGTCATCGAACCACCGGACGGCGTGCCCTACCGCGAGGGGGGCGAGTTCCCCGCCTGGCGCTCGGCCCTGCCCGGTTCCGACGACGAGGGCGAGAGCGGGGCTGCGAGCGCCGTCGCCTCCCTCGGCCTCCCGGTGGTCGTCACGACGCCCGAGAGGGTTCGAGCCGCCCTCGAAGCCTGGATGGACGCGACCCCACACGGTCGGTAAGCCAAAAGAGACGGCCTACCGCGCCCAATCCTCCTCTTCCCCCTACACTCGCCCCGTGACCGCGCCCGCCCCCGACCCCACCGTGCGACACCTCTACGTCCACGTGCCCTTCTGCCCGAGCATCTGCCCCTACTGCGATTTTCACGTTCTGACGCGGCGGGCGGGGCTGGTGGAGCGGTATCTGGAAGGTATCGAGGCCGAGGCGGCGCGGCTGGCGGCGGAGTACGCGGTGGACCTGGAGACGGTGTACCTGGGCGGCGGCACCCCGAGCTTCCTGCGAGATGCTGAGCTGGCGGCCCTCGTGGGCAGCGTTCGCCGTCACCTGGGCTGGGGTGGCGTGGAGAACACGTTGGAGGTCAACCCCGGCACAGTGTCCCCGGAGCGGGCGGCCCACTGGCGCTCACTCGGATTCGACCGCGCCTCCGTGGGTGTGCAGAGTCTCGACGACGCGACGCTGAAATTCCTGGGCCGCCAGCACGACGCCGCGCAGGCCCGCGAGGCCGTCACCACCCTGGTCGGCGCGGGCTTCCGGGTCAGCGGCGACCTCATCACCGCCGTGCCGGGGCAACCGCTGGAGGCCGACGTGCGCGGTCTGGTGGACCTCGGCGTGGGACACGTCAGCGCGTACACCCTCACCATTGAGCCGGGTACCGAGTTCGCCCGCCGGGGCGTGACGGTGGAGGAGGACGACGAGCGCGCGGGCTTCGAGCGGACGGAGGCGCTGCTGGGCGGCCTCGGCTTCACCCGCTATGAGGTGAGCAATTACGCCCGCCCCGGCGAGGAGTCGCGCCACAACCTCGCCTACTGGAACAACCGGCTGTACCTGGGGTTGGGGCCGGGGGCGGCGGGGCATTATCCGGTGGTCGGGCGAGTCGAGGAGTCGGGGCGTCGAGGAGTCGAGCAGGAACTCCCCTCGACCTCCCGACCTCTCGACCTCTCGACTCCCCTCACCCACCGCCGCACCAACCCCCACCTCCACGACTGGCTCGCCGGGGCACAGGGCGAGGGGCAGGACGTGGACGCCGCCGAGTTCGTCACCGACGCGCTGTTCATGGGCCTGCGGCTGCGGGAGGGGGTGGACCTGTCCGACGTGTTGCGCCGCTCGGGGCTGGACGTATCCACCGTTTACGCCAACCCTATCGCCGCGAACGTGCGCCGGGGTCTGCTGGAGGTGGACGGCATACGGCTGCGCGCCACTCCGGCGGGCTGGTGGAGCCTCAACCGGGTGGTTTCCGACTTCCTCGAAATTGAGCCGCACCTACCACTTTCAGGTGTGAATGAACCCTTCACGACTCCGGACGCAGGTGACTGATGGCTCCCGGCGCACCCATTAGACTGCCCGCATGACAAAGAATTACGATTTCGACGTGCTCGTGATCGGCGCGGGTCCCGGCGGTTATCACGCGGCCATCCGCGCCGCCCAGCTCGGCCTGAAGGTCGCCTGTGCCGACCGCGAGGCGGTGGGCGGCGTGTGCCTGAACGTGGGCTGCATCCCCACCAAAGCCCTGCTGCACGCGGGCGAGCAGATGGCCGCCGCACGCCACGCCTCCGAGTTCGGGCTGACCTTCGGCGAGCAGAAGCTGGACGTGGCGAAGCTCAACGGCTGGAAGGACAGCATCGTCAAGAAGCTCACGGGTGGCGTGAGCGGCCTCTTCAAGGCCAACAAGGTCACGTACCTCGTCGGGCAGGCGAGCTTCGTGGACGACCACACCGTCCGGGTGGGCGAGCAGACCTACACGGCGGCCAACGTCATCATCGCCACGGGCAGCGAACCCGCCCGCATTCCTGGGCTGGAGGTGGACCAGCAGAGCATCGTGGACTCCACGGGTGCCCTGACGGTGCCCGACCCCGTGCCCGCGCGGATGCTGTGCGTGGGCGGCGGCGTCATCTCCTTCGAGTTCTCGCACATCTACAACAACCTCGGCGCGAAGGTCAAGATCATCGAGTTCCTGCCGACCATCATCCCCGGCGCGGACGCCGACGCGGTGAAGGAGTTCGGCAAGTCGATGAAGAAGCAGGGCATCGAGTTCGAGACGCAGGCGAAGGCCAACTCCGCCGTGAAGAAGGCCGACGGCGTTCACGTCGAGATCGAGAACGTGAAGACGGGCGAGAAGCGCACCGAGGTCTTCGACCGGGTGCTCGTCGCCGTGGGCCGCCGCCCGCGCACCGACGGCCTGAACGTGGAGGCGGCGGGCGTGGCACGCACCGACCGGGGCTTTGTCCCCGCCGACGAGCAGCAGCGCACCAACGTGCCCCACATCTTCGCCATCGGGGACGTGGCAAGTAACCCCATGCTCGCCCACAAGGCGATGAAGGAGGGATTGGTCGCCGCCGAGGTCATCGCCGGGAAGCCCGCCGCGCAGGACGCCGTCGCCATCCCCGGCGTCGTGTACACCTCCCCCGAACTCGCCTGGGTCGGCCTGACCGAGCAGGAGGCCCGCGACAAGGGCTACGACGTTCGCACGGGCGTCTTTCCCCTCAGCGCCTCGGGCCGCGCGATGACCTTGCAGCAGACCGACGGCTTCGTGAAGATGGTCGTGGACCACGACACCGACCTGTTGCTCGGCGTCCACATCGTCGCCGCGCACGCCAGCGATATGCTGGGGGAGGCCAGCCTCGCGCTGGAGATGGGTGCGACCGCCACCGACATCGCCCTGACGATCCACGCCCACCCCACCCTGGGCGAGACGATCCTGGAGGCCGCCGAGTCGGTCCACAAGCAGGCCATCCACATCGTGAACCGCTGAGCGGGCACAGGTGGGGGCGGGGGGACGTTCGGAGCCTCCCCGCCCCCGCCCCTGCTATACTCCCGCCTGCGATACGCGGGCACTCGTAGCTCAGTCGGATAGAGCGGGGGACTCCTAAGCCCTAGGCCACTGGTTCGATTCCAGTCGAGTGCACCAGAAACAAGGCGGCAGGATGCAGCGTATTCAACCTGCGTCCTGCCGCTCTTCTTAACCTGATGGGGAAGATGGGGGGAGGCGAGGATATGCGCCTAAACAGTGCGGAGGCGCGTGCTACAAGAGGTCGTGCGTTTTCTCATTCCCCTCGTCCTTGCCTCGTCCGCCCTCGCCACTCCGGCTCTTCCGGTCGCCAACGGTCACACTCCGGGCAGTCTCGTGAGTGGCCTGGCGGTCAAACGCGACTGGACTCTGGAGGACAACGGCTTTTGCAGGCAGCGGGCAGCGGCGGCGGCCAGCATCTCGCATCCGCAGAAGGCCAGTTCCAAGTTCAAGTACATCAGGACGTTCAGCTTCCGCACGAGAAGCACGGCGAGCCATGAGCGTCTGATGCTGGACTACACGAACGCCGGACTTCAGGTGCCGTTTCCCTGGCAGGACGGGCAGTGGCTGAGCCGTCAGTACACGTCGCAAGCGACGCCCAACCACACGTACCTGTTGGAGATGCAGGACCAGCCGAAGGCGCAGGGCAGCTACACGACCGTGGCAAGCGCCTGCATCACAGTATTTGGGTTGCGTTGACCTGGGTGTCCGGGACACTGGAGCGTTCTGCCGCCCCTGTGCGTCGCAGGTCTCTTCATCTCCGAGGCAACCTTGACCCTCGGCTCACCCCGCGCCGGGGCTGGGGGTGCATCCTGCCCGCATGAGCCACAAGGACAAGTACAACGAGGGCGACCGCGACCATAGCCGCGAGCCGGGCAGCAATAAGCCGAGCGCCGACGAGAAGAACGGCGACGGTCGCCGCAACGGCAGCGAGAGCGGCGCGGGTGGAGGCGGCAAGAGCAGCGGCGGTGGGCAGACGGGCAGCGGCGGCAAGAGCTGAGCCGTCAGGACCAAGACACGGACGGAGGTTGAACCCATGACGAACGACGCGAGAGACGACGGACAACGGGGACAGAAGCAGCGGGCCGAGGGCGGCGACGTGACCGCCGAGGGCACCGAGATGACCGACGGGCAGATGGCGCAACTGGGTGCCCGTCCCGGTCGCGGGGCCAGCGAGGTGGCCGGGGCCGACCCGTCCGACGAGTACGTGTTCGAGCATGTCGAGGGTGAGGACGCGCAGGGTCCCAAGCTTCCCACGACCCAGCCCGATTGAGGCGCGTGACATGGCTTTCAAGGTCGGGGACCGGGTGAAGTGGTCGAGCCACGGTGGCGAGGCCGAGGGCAAAGTCGTGAAGGTGGCCCATGAGGACGGCGAGGAGAAGGGCTTCCACTACCGCGCCAGCCGGGACGACCCGCGCTACATCGTTTGAGCTGGCGGACGGGCGGCGGGCGGCCCACAAGGAAGATGCCCTCAGCAAGGCGTGAGCCGAGGCAGAGCAACCCCGCTGAAAGCCCCGCCCAGAAGTGATGGAGCGGGGCTTTTGCGTGGCAGGGTCAGGTCAAGCTGCCCCTCAGCGAATCGTGCTGGCGGCGAAGGTCCGGGCGTTCTCGCTGAAGAGGGCGTCCCAGGTGGCGCGGTCCACGCGGCCCGTGACGGGCAACCCGTTGGCCGCCTGGAAGGCGCGGACGGTGGCGGCGGTGATCGGGCCGTACCAGCCGTCGCCGCGTCCGCCGCCGCTGGGGCGCGTCAGGGCGATCAGGCGGTTTTGCAGGGCCTCCACGTCGGTGCCGCTCAATCGCTGGGCCTGAAGCTGGAGCGTACGGCGGAAGGGCACGGAGGAGAGGTCACGCGAGGACGGCGCGGGAGTGGTGGCGGTGGGCGTCGCTGGCTGTGTCCGCGCCTGGGGAGCCGGGCGGGCGGGCGTGGTCGGCGCGGGGGCCGGGGTCGGTCGCGTGACGGTGACGTTGGGCACGGGGGTTGGGGTGGGTGTGCGGGCGGCGGGGGTGGCGGGCGTGCTTCCCGGCGGGGTGTCCAGGTACACCAGCGTCTGCGCGCGTCCATCGGGGTCGGGCTGGAGGCGGATGTAGACGTAACCGCCGGGGGTCCGCAGCCAGTTGTAGACGCTGCGCTGCTCGTCGCGGCTGCGCCACACGCCGTAGAGGTCGTCCCCCACTGCCTCGCCGAGCCGCACCCGGACCGCTTCCACCGTGCCGCTCACGCCGACGCACTTCTTGTCGGTGGTGCCGATGCCCGCGAAACTCGCCGGGCAGTTCCGCAGCACGCCGTTGAGGGCCTGTGCCGTCCGTGTCCCGGCCTGTTCCACGTTCGGCGCGGCGAGGGCGGGCGAAGAGCACAGGGCGAGCATCAGGGGGACGGCGAACCTCATATCCGTAGTGCTAGCACGCGCCGTCTGACGGGTGCTGAGGCGCGGTTCAGGGTGGGATGGAAGACCTGCCCATCTGCGCTACCCTGCCCCCGATGACGCCCGAACGGTACGAGAAGATTCGCCGCGTGCTGGGGAGGCGTCAGCCCAGCCTTAGCGTGCTGATGGACGAGGTGAACAAGCCCCACAACTTCAGCGCCATCCTGCGAACCTGCGACGCGGTGGGTGTGCTGACCGCCCACGCCGTCCCCCCGAAGAGCGGAGCGCTTCCCACCTACGACGCCACGAGCGGCAGCGCCCATAAGTGGGTGGCGGTGCAGACGCACGCGGACGCCGTGAGCGCCGTGCGCCATCTCCAGGCCGGAGGTGTGCAGGTTCTCGCCACCCACCTCTCCCAGCGCAGCGTGGACTACCGCGAACCCGACTACACCCGCCCGACCTGCGTGCTCCTCGGGGCCGAGAAGTGGGGCGTATCCGACGAGGCCGCCGGAGTCGCCGACATGAACATCGTCATCCCCATGTTCGGCATGGTGCAGAGCCTCAACGTCTCGGTCGCCGCCGCCACCATCCTCTTCGAGGCGCAGCGCCAGCGTCTCGCGGCGGGGATGTACGAGACGCCGCAACTCGCGCCCGCCGAGCTGGACCGCCTCGCCTTCGAGTGGGCGTACCCCGACCTCGCGCCGGGCTACCGGGAGCGCGGTGAGGCTTACCCTGTGTTGGACGAGGTAGGGCAGATCGTGAGGTGACGGGCGCACGGCCCACGTCCTGTTGCATTCCGTGTGTTCCGTACGCCCCACATCTACCGGGGCGGGCGGGTAGACTGCCGTGATTATGTTCGGACTCGAAATGCCCCCGCTCAACGCCGAGACCTGGGCGATCATCGGCACCCTCGTGCTGCTGGAGGGCCTGCTCTCGGCGGACAACGCCCTCGTCCTCGCCGTGATGGTGCGGCACCTCGCCGGGGACCTGCAACGCAAGGCCCTCGCCTACGGCATCGGCGGCGCGGTCGTCCTCCGCATCCTGGGCGTGCTGCTCGCCTCCTATATCCTCGAATACTGGTGGCTGCGGGCCTTCGGGGCCGCCTACCTCGCCTACCTCGCCATCAGCCACTTCGTCAAGCACAAGACCTCCGAGGAGGAGGGCGCGCAAAAGGCCCGTGGGCGCGGCTTTTGGGCCACCGTCGTGCTGCTCAACCTCACCGATCTCGCCTTCTCCGTGGACTCCATCCTGGCGGGCGTGGCGCTCATTCCGCGCGGAATGCCCCGTGAGCAGGGCCTGACCATCGTGGTCCTCGGCGGCATCGTGGGCCTGATCCTGATGCGCTTCGCGGCGACGATCTTCCTGCGCCTGCTGAACAAGTACCCGGCGTTCGACAACGTGGCCTATGCGCTCGTGGGCTGGATTGCCGTGAAGCTGGGCGTGGAGACGCTGGAGGCCGCGCACGAGATCTACCCGGCGGTGCCCGCCCTGCACATTCCCAGCCCCCTGTTCTGGGGCGTCATGGCCGCCATCGCCATTATTGGGTCGTACCTCGCTACCCGCACGCCCGCGATGACGGACACGCAGGCCGAGGCCGAGGCCGAGCGCGTCACCCACCAGATCGACGACATGGCGGTGGACGCCGCCGACGGGCGCATCGACGGGCGCTGAGCCGTCCACGAGAGGGGCCACCTCCACCGTGGGGTGGCCTTTTTTCCTGCCTCCGCTCCCTATGCCACCCCCGCTCCCAGCCTGTTCTCCGGGTTACAGTGGCCCCATGAGCGACCTGATCGACACCATCCGCCCCCTCGCCAAGAAGACCGACAGCAAGATTCTGATGGTGGTCCTCGACGGGGTGGGCGGTCTGCCCCTCACCGCGAA
This sequence comes from Deinococcus sp. YIM 134068, assembly GCF_036543075.1. Lineage (NCBI taxonomy): Bacteria > Thermotogati > Deinococcota > Deinococci > Deinococcales > Deinococcaceae > Deinococcus > Deinococcus lichenicola. The sequence goes on along the minus strand of NZ_JAZHPF010000017.1, from coordinate 35,032 downwards.
CGGGGAGACCGAACTCGCCAGCGCGCAGACGCCCAACCTCGATGCGCTCGCGCGGGAGGCGCAACTCGGTCAGATCGAACTCGTCGGCGCGGGCATCACGCCGGGAAGTGGGCCGGGGCACCTCAGCCTCTTCGGGTACGACCCCCTGAAGTACGTGGTGGGGCGCGGGGCACTCTCGGCGGTCGGCATCGGCGTCCGGCTTCAGGCCGGGGACGTGGCCGTACGCGGCAACTTCGCCACCCTGGGGCAGAGCCGCGTCATCGAGGACCGCCGCGCGGGTCGCCCCAGCAACGAGAAGAACGCCGAGGTCGTGGCGAAGTTGCGCGCCGCCATTCCCGAGATCAACGGGACACCCGTGGAGATTTATACCGAGAGCGAACACCGCTTCGTCGTCGTCTTCCGCTCGGGCGGGCTGGACGAGGCCGGGCAGGGATTGGGCGCGAACATCAGCGACGTGGACCCGCAGGTGACGGGCGTACAGCCCATGCTCGCCGTCGCGCAGGACACGCTGAGCACCCTCACCGCCGAACTCGTGAACACCTTCGTGACGCGGGCGGAGGCGGTGCTGGCGGACGAAGCCCAGGTCAACGGGGTGCTGTTCCGGGGCTACAGCGACGTGCCGCACTTCCCCTCCTTCGCCAACATCTACGGCCTGCGCGCGGCGTGCGTCGCCTCCTACCCGATGTACCGGGGCCTCGCCAGCCTCGTGGGCATGGACATCCTCCCCGTCGCGGGCGAGGAGGACGCGCTGGAGGGTAAGGTCGCCGCCCTGACCGAGAACTGGGCCAAGTACGACTTCTTCTACTGGCACGTCAAGAAGACCGACTCCACGGGCGAGGACGGCGATTTCGCCGAGAAGGTCCACAAGATCGAGCTGTTCGACGAGCTTCTGCCCTCTCTGCTCGCCCTCAAGCCCGACGTGATCTGCATCGTGGGCGACCACTCCACGCCGAGCAAGCTCAAGAGCCACTCCTGGCACCCGGTCCCCCTCCTGATTCACAGCGACTATGGCCGCAAGGACCTCGCCATGCGCTACACCGAGGAGGAGGCGGGGAAGGGCAGCCTGGGCCTGCGCCGGGGCACCGACATCATGCCGCTGCTGATGGCGAATGCGCTGAAGTTGCAGAAGTTCGGGGCGTAGGGGAGGGGTCAGCCGTCAGTGAAGGAGAAAGGAAGGGGGAGGGGTTTAGGTGGGCCTCTTCCCTTTCCCCTAGCTTTGTGGCAGGACCTAATGGGGAGGTCACATCTCTACTTTAATTCGGCGGCGAGTCTTCTAATCTCTCCTCGTGCATCCTCTATAGATATACCTGCACGCTCAACCCCCTCCCTCGTCCAATTCTCTCTACTCAGCCAAAACTCGCTTTTTGAATAGGCGATGCGTTGTAAAACGTTGTCAATAGCTAAACAAGAAAGGGATGCTTGCCGCCAGAGTCGCACCAAGTCCTCTTCTACTTGCCTGTCTCTGTGAACTAAATCAGAATTCATGTGATCCGACTCTCCAGATAGCCTCTTCAAACGCGATATATATATTTGAGTTTCGACGAGAGCAGTCTCGAAAATCTTCAAAGCCTCTCTTTTCTGTTGAGCCGACACAGTAGGACTAAGCAAATTATTACGCAACGCCAAAATTAAATCTAGGAAGAAGCTAGCTGCTCCAAAGTCCATGTCTAACTGTATCAATGAGCGAGGCCGGAGCAATCACGCCCCGGCCTCCCCCGTCCTGCTTGAGCTTTAGAAGTCCATCCCGCCCATGTCGGGCGCGCCGCCACCCTGGGGCGCGGACGACGCCTTCTCGGGCTTGTCGGAGACGATGGCCTCCGTGGTCAGGATCAGCGCGCCGATGCTGGCGGCGTTCTGAAGGGCCGTGCGCGTCACCTTCGCGGGGTCCACGATGCCGGCGGCGATCATGTCCTCCACGTACTCGCCCGTCGCGGCGTTGAAGCCGTAGCGGGGCTGGGTGGCGTTGATGACGGCGTTCACGATGACGCTGCCCTCCTCGCCCGCGTTGATGGCGATCTGGCGGGCGGGTTCCTCCAGCGCGCGGATCAGGATGCGTGCGCCGGTGGCCTCGTCACCGATCAGACCCTCGGCGGCCTTCCGCACGGCGGGGATCACGCGCAGCAGCGTGGTGCCGCCGCCCGCGACGATGCCTTCCTCGACCGCCGAGCGGGCGGTGGAGAGGGCGTCCTCGTAGCGGTGCTTCTTCTCCTTGAGTTCGGTCTCGGTCGCCGCGCCCACGCGGATCACGGCCACGCCGCCCGCCAGCTTGGCGAGGCGCTCCTGGAGCTTTTCCTTGGCGTAGTCGGAGTCGGTGGTGTCCAGCTCGGCCTTGATGGCGTTCACGCGGGCGTCGATCTCGCTCTGGTTGCCCTTGCCGTCCACGATGGTGGTCTCGTCCTTCGTGATGCGGATGCGCGCGGCGCGGCCCAGCATGTCCATGCCGACGTTCTCCAGGCGGTGGCCGAGGTCCTCGGAGACGACCTGCCCGCCCGTCACGGCGGCGATGTCACGCAGCATCTCCTTGCGGCGGTCGCCGAAGCCGGGGGCCTTCACGGCGGCGATGTTCAGCGTGCCGCGCAGCTTGTTCACGACCAGCGTGGCCAGGGCCTCGCCCTCCACGTCCTCGGCGATGATGAGGAGCGGGCGGCCCGTCTGCGCGACCTTTTCCAGCACGGGCAGGAGGTCCTTGAGGGAGGAGACCTTCTTCTCGTTGATCAGGATGTAGGCGTCTTCCAGCACGGCCTCCATCGTCTCGGGGCTGGTGATGAAGTAGGGGCTGATGTAGCCCTTGTCGAACTGCATCCCCTCGACGACATCCACCTCGGTGTCGAAGCCCTTCGACTCCTCGATGGTGATGACGCCTTCCTTGCCCACCTTGTCCATCGCGTTGGCGATCTCGGTGCCGACCTGCTCGTCGTTGGCGCTGATGCCCGCGACCTTCTTGATCGCGTCGCTGTCCTCGACGGGCACGGCGAGCCGCTTGATCTCCTCGACGGCCACGGCCACGGCCTTGTCGATGCCGCGCTTCAGGGCCAGCGGGTTCGCTCCGGCGGCCACGTTGCGAAGACCTTCCTTCACGACGGCCTGACCCAGCACGGTGGCGGTGGTGGTGCCGTCACCCGTGATGTCGTTCGTCTTGGAGGCGACTTCCTTGAGAAGCTGGGCACCGATGTTCTCCAGCTTGTCCTCCAGCTCCACTTCCTTGGCGACGGTCACGCCGTCCTTGGTGATGGTGGGGCTGCCGAACTTCTTCTCGATCACGACGTTGCGGCCACGCGGCCCGAGGGTCACTTTGACGGCGTTGGCGACGGCGTTGACGCCGCGTTCCAGGCTGCGGCGGGCGGCTTCATCAAACACAAGCTGTTTAGCCATTTGAATTGCTCCTTTGGAGGGGCTGTCAGCGGTCAGCTTTCAGCAGTCAGGAAAAGAAGGGTGGGGCTTGAGCGGTCGCGTCAGCTTTCGCCGCTGAGGGCTGAAAGCTGAGAGCTGACCGCTTTACTCGACGATGGCGAGAATGTCGCGCTCGCTGAGAATCGAGTAGTTCTTGCCTTCCAGCGTCACTTCCGTACCGCCGTACTTGGCGAAATACACGGTGTCGCCTTCCTTCACGTCCAGCGCAACGCGCGTTCCGTTGTCGAGGAGCTTGCCGTTGCCGACGGAGACGACCCGGCCACGCTGGCTCTTCTCCTTGGCGGTGTCGGGGACGAACAGGCCCCCGGCGGTCTTCTGCTCGGCTTCCTCGATGATCTCCACGAGAACGCGGTCGCCCAATGGTTTCAACATGGGTGTGTACCTCCTATGAAATGAAGTGAATGAACGGTCCTCACCGGCTCACCCGGCGATTTTTGCCGTTGCGGAGGGCATCCTAGACGCTCTGCATCGGAAATGTCAAATCCCGGAGTCTGACAATCTGAGCGTAGGGCGCTCAAGCCGCGCCAGGACACACCTTTTCGGGGGGGAGTAGATGGCGTGATGCGTAGGATATATATATACACTATGTACATACAAGCGTTCGGAAGGGGAAGTTCTCGTGGCCCGTCCTGACATCCTCATTCGTTCAGCTTTCGAGAGCGCCTTTGAGCGGCTTGGAGATGCGCCCCTCACGCTGGCCGTCCTTGATCTCGACCATTTCAAGCTGCTCAACGACACGTTGGGCCACACGGAGGGCGACCGCGTGCTGAGGGGCGTGGAGCGGTTGCTCTCGGGCAGCCTGCCAACCGGAAGCGTGATCGGGCGGCTCGGCGGGGACGAGTACGCGGTCATCCTTCCCGAGACGGCGGCGGAGACGGCCCTCATCCTCTTCGACGAGGTGATCAAGCACTTCCAGATTCACCGGGACCCCCACTGGCCGCGTCCCCTCGGCATCAGTGTGGGGCTGGCGGCGCGTCCGGCCCATGCCCACACCTTCGCCGACCTCCACCGCGCCGCCGACGAGGCGCTGCTGCGGGCCAAGCGCGAGGGCCGGGGCCGCGTGTGCATCTACGTGGAGGGGAAAATGGTCCTCAAGAGCAACTATTACCCCAAGAGCCAGCTCGAACGCCTCGCCAAGCTGTCGGGGGCGCTGGGCCGCACGGAGGCGAGTCTGCTGCGGGAGGCGCTGGACGAGCTAATCGAGCGGAATCGGGGGGCGTTGTGAGGCGGTCTGTGGACAGTGGTAAGTGGTCAGTGGAGAAGGCAGACAACACATTGACTCCTCACCTCCTACCACTGACTCAGGGCTGGCACGCCGCCCTCAGCCAGGCCTGGACCGCCTACCTGCACGGCTCGTATCCCATCGGTGCGGTGATCGTGGACGCTTCGGGAGCCGTCATCGCGCGGGGGCGCAACCGGCTGGGCGAGGGGCGGAGCGTGGCGGGCGGCTTCATCTCCGGCCACGACCTCGCGCACGCGGAGATCAACGCGCTGCTGGACCTCGCGGCCACGCCCTGCCCCGAGTGCTACGGCTGGACGCTGCTGACGACCGTGCAGCCGTGCCCGCAGTGTGCCGGGGCCGTCGCCATGAGCGGCCTGCGCGCCCTGGAGTACGCCGCGCCCGATCCGTGGGCAGGGTGTACCCGTCTCCTGACAGATGATCCGTATGTCTCACGCAAGGGCATCCGGATGGGTCGGGCACCGGAGGAGGTGCAGCGGGCGGCGCTGCGGCTGGTGCTGACCGCCTTTCTGGAGGAGGCAACCTCATCTGATGATCCGGTCCTGCGCGCCTTCTCAGTCCACGCCGAGGACTACGCCCACGCCGCCCGCCTCAGCGCCGAGGGGACGCTGCGCCGCCTCCGTGAGCGTGGGGCCGAATTGGAAGACGTGTTGGAGATGCTGGCGTGACGCTGACGGTCAACCTCTCGCCCGGTCTCCAGCACACGGGCCGTGCCTGCGTCTGGGTGGAGCATGAGAGGCGGGTGCTGATGGTCGGTCTGGAATGGGGTGGTTGGACCCTGCCCGGTGGTGGCATCGAACCCGGCGAGACGGGCGCTCAGGCCGCCGCGCGTGAGGCGTGGGAGGAGGGCGGGGCGCGGGTGGAAGTGACGGGTGAGGCGGTGACGATCCGGGGGCGTTCGGGAGTGGAATCGCTCTGCTTCCCCGCCCGCCTGCTCTCCCTCGAACCCAGCCCGGAGGGGCGGCCCGTCGCCTGGGTCAACCCGCGCTCGTTGCCCTGGGCAGACGACGTGCAGGTGCGGCAGGTATTGGGGGCGCTTCCCCCAGCGCCCCCGGCTCTCGCCCTACCCGAACGGGTGCGGGTGGCGCAGGCGGAGGCGCGGCGGCTGGGCTTTGGCCGCTCGTGCAGTCTGGAGACGGGGCGACTGCTGCGAACGCTGGCCGCCACTCGCCCAGGTGGGCGGCTGGCCGAACTGGGGACAGGTACGGGCGTGGGCGCGGCATGGCTCCTCGCGGGGATGGACGGCGCGGCCCGGCTCGTAACCGCCGAACTCGACCCGGAGCGGGCGGCGGTGGCGCGGGATGCGCTGGCGAGCGACCCACGCGCCGAGGTGCTGAATGGGGACTGGCGCGAAGCCCTTACTCACGGCCCCTTCGACCTGATCTTCAGCGATTGCGCGCCTGCCAAGCGGGAGACGGAGAGCCTGGACGTGTTGGTGGGTGTCCTGCGCGTCGGCGGAATGCTCGTCCTCGACAACTTCAGCCCACCCGCGCTCCTGCCGGAAGCGTTGCACGGCGGCGACCCTGAGCGCGACCGACTATTCTCCCACCCGCGCCTGACGTGCAACGAGGTGGCGGTGAGTGCTTGGGAGCGAGTTATTTTGGGAGTGAGGACGAGTGAATAAAACTTACTCCTGCAAAAACGGATACGGATTGATCGCCCCGCCCCCCGCGTAAATCCCGTAATGCAGGTGCGGCGGCGTGCCCTGTGCGTTGCCGCTGTCGCCGACGTAGCCGACCACGGTGCCCGCCTCGATCCAGTCGCCCTCCGCGAGGTCGGGGTAGCGTTCGAGGTGGGCGTAGTAGTGCCGCTGCCCGCCGGGACCGAGGACCATGACGGTGCGCCCGCCGAGGCGGTTCTCGCCGATGTTGAGGACGAAGCCGCGTGTGGTGGCGCGGATGGGCGTGCCCCGCCGCGCGAAGATGTCGATACCCTCGTGGCGTCGGCCCTGGCTGCGGGCGGCGCCCCACGTGTCGGTCAGGGACTGGCCGGGCAGGGGATTGGGAAGGGTGCCCGCCGCCGGGGCGGGTTCTGCCGTCAACTCCACGTACCGCCACACCCGCTGCAAGGTGGGCCATGCCAGATACACGGCACCCGCCAGCACGGCCAGCACCAACACGAGGCGGAAGAAGCGGCGCACGGGTGCAGCATCGTGGGAGGCGATGAGAGCTTCGCCGTCTCGGTGGAGGTGGTCACAGTTCCCAGTGCGGCTTGCGGGGAGGAACTCCCGCTAGGCTGCCCTCATGGCCCTGAACGGCGGCTACACCTACCGCGAACGCCCCAGTCCGGAGGCGCGGGGAATGACGGTCCTCGCCTACCTGACGCGGCGGTACACCCACTCCACTGAGAGCGAGTGGCGAGAGCGGCTGGAGCGCGGCGAGGTCAGCCTGGACGGAGTGACCGTGCGGGGTGGGGAAGTGCTGCGCGCAGGCCAGACCCTCCTGTGGCACCGTCCCCCCTGGCACGAGGAGGACGTGCCCCTCACCTACGAGGTGGCCCATGAGGACGACGCGCTCCTGGCCGTCGTGAAGCCGTCCGGGTTGCCCACCATGCCGGGCGGCGGCTTTCTCGACCACACGCTGCTGATGCGGGTGCGCGCCACGTTCCCGGAGGCCAGCTCCCTGCACCGATTGGGACGCGGCACCTCCGGGCTGGTGCTGTTCGCGCGGACGCACGCGGCGGCCTCCACCCTCGCCCGCGCGTGGCGGGAGGGGGAGGTGGACAAGCGGTACCGGGCGCTCGCCGCAGGTCTCACCGAACGGGACACGTATGAGATCACCACGCCCATCGGCCCCGTTCCGCACCCCCGCCTCGGCACCGTGTACGCGGCGAGCGCGGCGGGGAAGGCGTCCCACAGCGTCGCCCGCGTGCTGGAAAGGCGAACGGAGGGGAACACATTGTTCGAGGTGGCCATCCACACCGGAAGGCCGCACCAAATCCGCATCCACCTCGCGTCCATCGGCCATCCCCTCATCGGCGATCCCCTGTATGCGCCGGGCGGCGGCCCACTCCCCGATCTTCCCGCCCTCCCCGGCGACGGCGGCTACCTCCTCCACGCCGAGCGCCTGAGCTTCGTTCACCCGCTGACAGGCGAGCGTCTGACCCTCCACGCCACTCCCCCACCCGAACTGTGGAGAGCTGACGGCTGAAAGCTGACCGCTCCCCCGGTGTTCCCGCCTCGCGGCGCTAGACTCCCCCGGTGACGACTGTGGCCGCGCCTGGGGCGCATCTGTGGACCCTGGAGGGTGGGCTGAGGGTCGCGTTCGAGCGCCGGACCGGGCCGGGCTTTGCCCTCGACGTGCGCGTTCCGGTGGGCAGTGCCCATGACCCTGTGGGCCGCGAGGGGTCGGCGGGCGTGCTGGAGGAGTGGCTGTACAAGGGGGCCGGGGGCCGGGATGCTCGCGCCTTTCAGGACGCGCTCGACGACCTCGGCGTGCGGCGGGGTGGAGGCGTGGGGCCGGAGGCGACGCGGGTCGGAATGAGCGGCCTCGTGGGCGACCTGCCCGGTGCGCTGGCGCTGACCGCCGACCTGCTGCTGCGCCCGGAGCTGCCGCCCGGTGAGTTGCCCGTCCTCGCCGACCTCGCGCGGCAGGATTTGGAGGGGCTGGAGGACAGCCCGCCCGATCTCCTCGCGGTGGGGGCGCGGCGGGTGGCCTTTCCGCACGACCCGGCCTCACCCTTCGCAGGATTCACGCACCCAGCTAGTGGGACGGCAGAAGGGCTGGCGAACCTGAACGCGGAGGGGCTGAGCGTCTTCCTGGGCCGGTACGGAACGCGGGGCAGCGTCCTCGGGCTGGTCGCGGACGCCCACCCCGACGAGGTGAGAACGCTCGTGGAGCGGACCTTCGTGGGCTGGCGGCCCGGTGAGGACGAGACCGTGCCCGCCGACTTCCGCTCCGGCGAGCGCGTTCACCTTCCCCACGCCGACGCCGAGCAGACCCACATCAGCGTGACCGCACCGGGTGTCAGTCCCCGTGACCCCGACTGGCTGGCGTGGCAGGTCGCCCTCACGGCCCTGTCGGGGGGCAGCGCGAGCCGCCTGTTCACCGCCGTGCGCGAGGAACGCGGCCTCGCCTACAGCGTCAGCGCCTCGCCCGTCGTGCTGGGCAAAAAGGGCTTCCTCAGCGCCTACGCGGGGAGCACGCCGGGCCGCGCGCCGGAGACGCTTTCGGTCCTCCTCGCCGAACTCGCCCGGCTGCCGGAGGGCTTGACGGAGGCCGAGTTCCACCGCGCCCGCGCCGGACTCACCGCCTCAGTCGTCTTCGGGGCCGAGAGCCTGCGCGCCCGCGCGACGAGCCTCACGCGCGATGTGGCCGTGTTCGGGCGGGTGCGGAGTGTGGCCGAGTTGCGCGCCGCCCTGAATGCCCTCACGCTGGACGGGGTGAACACCTTCCTTGCCGGGTACGACCCCGCCGCCCACGCGACCGTCGTGACCCTCGGCCCGCAGGAGCCTGCGCTATGACCTCCCTTCCCAAGTCTGCCGAAACCCTGACCCACACCCTTCCCAACGGCCTGACCCTGCTCCTGGAGCCGAGTGCGGACGCGCAGACGGTCGCCGCCGGGTACTTCGTGGCGACGGGGGCGCGCGACGAACGCCCGGAGGAGCTGGGGGTCTCGCACTTCCTCGAACACCTGATGTTCAAGGGGTCGGAGGTGGTGGGGGCTGCCGAACTCAACGAGCGGCTGGACGGCCTCGGTGGCAACGCGAACGCCTTCACGAGCGAGGAGGCGACCGTGTACCACGCGGCGACCCTGCCCGAACAGACCTCCGAACTGCTGGGGACCCTGACCGAACTGATGCGCCCGGCCCTGCGACCCACCGACGTGGAACCCGAACGCGGCGTCATCCTCGAAGAAATCGCCATGTACGCCGAGCAGCCCGCCGTGCGCGTGGCGGACGAACTGCGGACCGACTACTGGGGCACGCATCCCCTCAGCCAGCCCGTTCTCGGCACGACGCAGACGGTGGAAGGCCTGAGCCGGGATGCCCTCGCGCGCAACCACCGCGAACGCTACGGCGCGGGCCGGGTGACGCTCACCGTGGTCGGGGCCTTCGACCCGGCGGGGGTGTTGGGCTGGGCGCAGGGGGAGCTGAGGAACTGGCCGACCGGGCACCCCGCCGCGCCCACGCCGCCCCCCGTGCCCCGGCACCCCGGCACGGTGCGGACGATCCACGACTCCGCCCTCGCCCGCGTGCAGGTCGCGCTGGCGCTGCCCGGCCTGAGCGCCACCGATCCGCTGAGAGAGGCAGCGGTGGTCCTCGCCGACCTCATCGGGGGCGAGAACGGGCGGCTGTACTGGGCGCTCCTCGACACGGGCCTCGCCGACGGGGCCGACCTCGCGCATCTCGAATACCGGGACGCCGGAGCCTTCGAGGGCGGCTTCTCCTGCGACCCGGACCGTGCCCAGACGGTCCTTGACACCTATCTGGCGGTGCTGGCGAACGCGGAGGAGGCCATCACTGACGCCGCCGTGCGCCGCGCCGCCCGCAAGCTCGCGGTGGACACCCTGCTGCGCGCCGAGACGACGCAGGGCCGCCTGTTCACGCTCGGGATGGAACATCTGGCCCTCGGTCGCCCGGTCGGCACCGCCGAACTCGTGGACCGCTTCGCCCGCGTCACCGCCGACGAGGTGCGCGCCGTGCTGAGGATGTGCCCGCTCGCCCGCCCCACGGTGGTCGCCCTCGGGCCGGTGGAGGGGCTGCGGTAGGGTGAGTGGGGCCTACGCCGAGGCGAAAGCTGACGCGAAGGCCCCCACTTCTCACAACCCACCCTCCCAGATGAGAGCTGCTTGTCACCCACATGGGAAAACCTTGCGTACCTACGTGGGGGCGAGCTAGCATGCGCCTCACCGAAGAATCGGCAGAGTTCGTTGTTCCAGACGCCCTCCCACCCCCGTCCTCGCGGCCACCGTGCGCCGAAGGCCGTCATGCGCCCTTGAAGGAGTTCACATGCAACGACACCGCCTCCTGTCCCTCGCCCTGTTGCCCGGCCTGCTGCTCGCGGCGTGTGGCGTCGTCGTTCCGCCCGAGGTCGAGCCGAACGACAGCGTGGCGACCGCGACTCCCCTGGCTATCGGCGCGACGGTGAAGGGCACCATCTCGGGAACCGCACGCGACTACGACTACTACCGGTTCGACGCGGTGGCGGGCGACCAGCTCCGGCTGACGGTGAAGAGCACGGGCGTGGACGCGGCGAGCACCCTCGATCCCCACGTCACGGTCCTGCTGCCCGACGGCGTGACGGTCTTCGAGCGCGACGACGACAGCGGCACGGATCAGGAGGCCGACCTGCGCTTCAACGTGACGCAGGCCGGAACCTACACGGCGGTCGTGACGAGCTTTGACATCTACGACGACGAGGAAGCCACCGACGACCTCGCCACCAACACGTACCAGATCGCCCTGACACGCCGTTAACGCCCCGCCGACTGCCCGACCCCGCCCGAGCCTTCCCCCAAAGGAGCCTTCCCGCATGAAACACTCCCTCAGCAAACTCCCGCTTCTCACCGTGGGTCTGGTGCTCGCCGCCTGCTCCCAGACGAGCACTCCCGCCTCTTCCAACTCCGGCGTCACCGCCAGCGGCAGCCTGCCCGCCCTGCGCGGCGCGGCGGAGGTGTCTGGCCGCTGGTTCGTCGAGCTGGAGGGCGACCCCACCACCCTGAGCGCCCAGAGTGTCCGCAGTCAGCAGGCCACCTTCCGCAGCCTCGCGGCGTCGCGCGGCATCCGCTTTCAGGAGGTCGCCAGCTTCACCACGCTGTTCAACGGCTTCAGCGTGAAGGCGACGAACGCCGACATCGGGCGCATCTCGCGGTTGCCGGGCGTGGCGGGCGTGTTCCCGGTGCGGCGCATCGAGCGGCCACGCGTCGAGCGCAGCCTGACCGCCTCGCTGGAGCCGCAGATGTTCAGCGCCGTCACGATGACGGGCGTGGACGTGGCGCAAAACGAGCTGGGCCTGACGGGTCAGGGCGTCAAGGTGGCCGTGATGGACACGGGCATCGACCGCGACCACCCGGCCTTCAGCGGGCGCATCGTGGCGGGGTACGACTTCGTGGGCGACGCCTACGGCACGGACGACAACTACACCCCCGTGCCCGACGAGAACTACGACGACTGCGGCGGCCACGGCACCCACGTGGCGGGCATCGTGGGCGGCAACGACGCGACCACGGGCTTCAAGGGGGCCGCACCCGGCGTGACCTTCGGGGCCTACAAGGTCTTCGGCTGTGAGGGGTCCACCTACGACGACGTGATGATCGCGGCGATGGAGCGCGCCCTTGCCGACGGCATGAACGTGCTGAACATGAGCATCGGCTCGGCCTTCGACTGGCCGCAGGCCCCGACCTCGCGGGCCGCCAGCCGCCTCGTGAAGCGCGGCATGGTCGTGACCGTCTCGGCGGGCAACAGCGGCACGAGCGGGCAGTACGCGACCGGGGCACCCAGCCTCGGCGAGAACGTCATCTCCACCGCCTCGGTGGACAACATCAAGCTGGAGCTGTCCAACTTCACGATCACCCCCGACGGAAGCAGGGTCGGCTACCTGCTCGCCACCGGCTCGAAGGACGCCACCAGCGGCGCGTCGCTGCCGATCACCAAACTCTCCACGAGCACTCCCACCACCACCAACGACGGCTGCTCGGTGAACGGGGTCAGCCCCTACGCGGCGGGCAGCCTGACGGGCAAGGCCGTGCTGATCCGGCGCGGCACCTGCACCTTCCGCGAGAAGGCGCTCAACGCGCAGAACGCGGGGGCCGGGGCCGTCATCCTGTACAACAACGCGCCCGGCTTCATCAGCCCGACCGTGGCCGGTTCGGCCAACGACAACGTGGAGATCGAGATTCCGGTCGCGTCCGTCCTGCGCTCGGACGGCGAGAAGATCGACGGCCTGATCGCCTCCGGCGTCACGTTGACCTTCAACGCCGAGACGAGCGTCTTCGACAGCCCGACGGGCAACGCCATCAGCGACTTCTCGTCCTACGGCATGTCGCCCGACCTCGAACTCAAGCCCGACCTCTCGGCACCCGGCGGCAACATCAAGAGCGCGTACCCCCTGAGCGTCGAGCCGACCGGCTACGCGATCCTGAGCGGCACCAGCATGGCCGCCCCGCACGCGGCGGGCATCGCCGCCCTGATGCTTCAGGCCGAACCCACCATCCGCGCCGAGGACATGCGCGCCCGCCTGATGAACACCGCGTCGCTGCGCTGGTACCTCAACAACGGAACCCTGCTTGAAGGCGTGCCCAACTACGTGCAGCGTCAGGGCGCGGGCATGGTGGACGTGGTGGAGGCGTACAACAACCGCGTCACGGCCATGCCGAGCAAGCTCAGCCTCGGCGAGAGCGAGACCTTCGGTGCCCGCAGCAAGGTCGTCGTGCTGAAAAACCGGGGCACGACCGCGCAGGTCTTCGAAGCCTCCCACTATCCGGCCCTCACCGTCAGCGGCACCACCCTGGCCCCCGCCCCCAGCCAGGAGGTCGCCACCATGACGATCAACGGGCAGGACGCCGACGCGGGCGCGGTGCAGGTCACGGTTCCGGCGGGCGGTGAGGTCGAGCTGAACGTGGTGGTCACGCCCCCCGCCGGGGCCACCGACAAGTCCCAGTACGGCGGCTACGTCTACCTGGAGGGCGCGAACGGCAGCCACCTGGAGATTCCCTACAGCGGCTTCAAGGGCGACTACCAGAGCATTCAGGTGTTGGGAAATGCCCGCATCGGCATCACGACGTACGACTTCCCGGCCCTCTACGAGAACGCCACCGGCGTGATCTACCCGGAGGGCGCGACCCTCACGGAACTGCCCACTTTCACCTTCCAGGAGATCGACGGCTACCTGGACAACCCGGTGGTGCTCGCCCAGCTCTCGCACCAGTCGCGCCGACTCACCTTCGAGCTGCTGGACGCGAGCGGTGCCGTGAAGGACACCCTCCTCGTGCAGAACTACGTGGCCCGTAACGCCACCAACGCCTACACGAGTGCCGACAGCGACGCCTTCAACTTCTACGAGTGGGACGGCAAGTTCAGCGACGGCAGCGCCGCCCCCGCCGGGACCTACCAGCTTCGCGTAAGGGTCCTCAAGGCGCTGGGCAACGAGAGCAACCCCGCCCACACCGAGACGTACACGAGCCAGCAGTTCAGCGTCGTGCGCTGATCCCACGGCAACAGAGAAGGGAGGCAGGAGCCTGTGCGCTTCTGCCTCCCTCCCTTTTGGTTGCGGCTATGCCGTCCGTGCGGGCAGCGCCGACAGGATCGCCCCGATCACCCCGTCCAGCGTCAGCGGCCCGGTGTCGATCACGCGGGCGTCTGGCGCGGGGGCGCTCTGCCGGGCGTCGCGTCGGTCGCGTTCGGTCAGGGCGGCCTCGATGGCGTCCACCTCCTCGGGCCGTTCCTGCGCGCGGCGCTGAGCGCGGACGCGGGGGCTGGCGGTCAGGTAGAACTTGGCGTCCGCGTGCGGAAAGACGTTCGTGCCCATGTCGCGCCCCTCGGCGACGAAGGGTTCGGGGAGGGCGCGAAGCTGCGCGTTCACCCAAGCGCGGACCTCCGGCAGCACGGCGACGGCGCTCACGCCCGCGTCCACCCGCGAGGAGTGGAGGTCGGGGGTCAGGTCCCGTTGCCCGAGGTCGCCGATCAGGAACACCCGGTTGCCCGCCGCCCGCGCCTCCAGCCGGGGCGGGTGCTGCTCCAGCAGGGCGAGGAGGGCCGGGGCGTCGTCCAGGGAGAGGCCCGCCTCCAGCCCCAGCAGGGTCGCCGCCCGGTAGAGCAGGCCGCTGCTCACGTAGGGCACGCCCAGCGCCCGCGCCACCCCCGACGCCACGCTGGACTTGCCGCTGGCGGCCACGCCGTCAATCGTCACGATCATCCGCCCAGTGTAGGAGATGGTCCGAGGGGGCTGGGTGACGGTCGCCGCTCATTAGGGGATGACGGCCAGGAGGAATGAGGAGGGCAGTTGAGCCGGGGGCGACCCCTCCGCCCCTGCGGGGCACCTCCCCTTGAAGGGAGGCACAACACAAAGCCTCCCTTCGAGGGAAGCTGACGGAGGGGTTGCCGCCGCGTCACCAAGCAGCACCCGTCCATACCCGGCGAAGGGGACAGCTCCTCTATTCCCCTCAGACAAACCCTCTAGACTCGCCCCATGAGACAAGCCGCCCTCCTCCTCACCGCGCTCCTCACCCTGACCGCCTGCCAGGACCGGAACGAGAGCGCCGACACGAGCACCGAGACCGCCCAGACGGAGACGACGGACACCGCCACGGAGACGACTGAGACCGCCTCGACCGACACGGCCCAGTCCGGCACCACTGCATCCGGCAGCACCCAGACCGCCGCCGTCACCACGCCCGGCCCCGTGCCGAGCGGCTATACCCTCGTGTCCTTCGTGAGTCAGCAGCCGGTGCGCGAGTTCAAGGCCGAGCCTGCGCTGACGCTGGAGGCGGGCAAGGACTATTACGCCCTGATCGACACCAGCCGGGGCCAGATTCTCGCGGACCTGTACGAGCAGGAGACGCCCGTCACCGTCAACAACTTCGTGACGCTGGCGCGCAACCACTTTTACGACGGCATCCGCTTTCACCGGGTCATCGACGGCTTCATGGCCCAGACGGGCGACCCCAAGAGCGTGAACGACGCGCAGAAGGACGAGTGGGGCACGGGCGGCCCCGGCTACAGCTTCGCCGACGAGTTCCGCACCCGCCTGACCTTCAACGGCTCAGGCATCCTGGCGATGGCGAACAGCGGCCCGGCCACGAACGGCTCGCAGTTCTTCATCACCTTCGCGCCCACGGAAAACCTCAACGGTCGCCACACCATCTTCGGCAAGGTCGTGACCGGACAGGACGTGCTGCCCAAGCTCACCCGCACCTCCGACACGAGCACCGGGCAGGAAACGCCCGTCGCCGGGGCCACGCCCGACCGGCTGCTGAGCGTGCGGATTCTGACGAAGGGGTGAGGGAGCGGCCTGCGGCCAGCTTCCAGCCGACAGCACAAGAGAGTCATCCGGACGAGTCGAACACGCGCTGACGACTCGTCCGGGTCTTTCGCTTCCCCTACAGCGTCCGCGTCGCCTCCACCCACCAGCCGGGGTGCTGTGCCCGGATGGTCCTCGCCGCGTCGTGGGCGTGGTCGTCACTCATAGCGAGGGCGAAGCAGGTCGCGCCGCTGCCGCTCATCAGGGGAGAGCGCAGCCGGGCAGCGGCCAGCGCGGCCAGCGCCTCCCGGATGGGGGCGTGGCGGGCGACGACGGGTTCTTGCAGGGCGTTGTGGTACGGCACCTCCCTCCCGCTGTGGGAGAGGGCGGCCAGAATGCCCTCCACGTCGAGTTCGGGGGTGAAGGTCTCCTCGTCGTCCAGCCAGGCGTAGGCGTCGCGGGCGCTGACCTCCACACCGGGATTGACGAGCACGAGCGGCACAGGCGGCACGGGCAGCGGTGCCAGCACCTCGCCCACCCCCGCCGCCAGCGCCGCGCGCCCCAGCAGGAAGAAGGGCACGTCCGCGCCCAGGCCCAGCGCTAGTGCAGCCAGGTCCACCCCCGCCGGATACAGCCGCGCGAGGGCCATCAAGGTGGTCGCCGCGTCGCTGCTGCCCCCGCCCAGCCCGGAGGCGAGGGGCAGGCGCTTGTGCAGGGTGATGCTTGCGCCGCCCGTTACCCCCGCCGCGTCCAGATACGCCCGCGCCGCCCGGTACACGAGGTTGCGCTCGTCGGCGGGCAGGTCCGACCCCTCCACCCGCAGGGTCAGGGTGTCGGCGGGACCGATCTCCAGGTCGTCGCCCACCGACAGGGGCACCATGATGGAGTGCAGCTCGTGGAAGCCGTCCGCGCGCAGGCCGCGCACGCTCAGGCCCAGGTTGACCTTGGCGGGCGCGAGGTAGGTCCGCGAACCGGGGGAGTCAGGCGTCATCGTCCCCAGCATCCCACACCCCGGCGTCCCACACTGCCGCGACCGCCTGTGCGAGCGCGAGGTCGCCCGGTGTCGTCACCTTGAACAGCCGCGCATCCCCCGGCACGAGCGCCACCCTCCCACCCAACCGCGCGATTATCCCCGCGTCGTCGGTGGCGGCGAAGCCCTCGGCGGCGGCTCGCGCGTGGGCGTGGATCAGCGTCTCACGGCGGAAGCCCTGCGGGGTCTGGACGGCCCACAACCCCTCACGCGGAACGTATTGGCCCCACCCCCCGTCCTCTCCCGCCCGGACGAGCGTGTCCGCCACGGGCAGGACCGCCGTTGCCGCGCCGACCTCCCGCGCCGCCGCCGTCACCTCCCACACCACCCGCGCGGGCAGAAAGGGCCGGGCCGCGTCGTGAACGAGGACGACCTCGGCGTCGGTGGCCTCCAGCAGCCGCCGCACGCTGTCCTGCCGGGTGGCTCCACCGGGGATGGACCGCGCGGTAATGCCGGAAGGTAAGCTCATTCCGTCTGGCAGCGCCACGACGACCTCTCCCACATGGGGCGCGAGACGAGCCACGCTGCGCGCGAGGAGGCTCATGCCCGCGACCTCCACGAATGCTTTCGGTCCCCGCCCCAGACGGGTGCCGGACCCGGCGGCAGGAATGAGGGCCGCGACGCTTCCGCCACTCACTCCTTCCACCGCCGGAAGCCCGGCACGTCCAGCCCGAACTGATCCAGCACCCGCGCGGTGACGAAGTGCAACAGCTCCTCCACATCCCCCGGCGCGTGGTAGAAGCCGGGGCTGGCGGTCATGACGGTGGCTCCGGCGTCGTGAACTTTCAGCATGTTCTCCAGCATGGGGCGGGGCAACGGGTCCTCCCGGACGACGAGGACGAGGCGGCGGCGTTCCTTGAGGACGACGTGGGCGGCGCGGGAGAGCAGGTTGTCCGCGAAGCCGTGGGCCACCTTCGCCAGCGTTCCGGCGCTGCAAGGGACGATCAACATGCCGTCCGTGCGGTAGCTGCCGCTCGCCACGCTCGCCGCGAGGTCGCGGTCGTCGTGGGTGACGCTCGCCAGCGTCGTCAGGTCGGGGAGGGTCGGCCCGCCCTCCGCCGTCATCACCCGCTTGGCCCCGCTGCTGACGATCAGGTGCGTCTCCACCCCCAGCCCGTGCAGGGCGCGCAGCACGGCGAGGGCATAGGGGATGCCGCTCCCGCCGCTCACGCCGATGATCAGCCTCAACCTGTCCACTCCATGCCGGCAGGCTAGCAGGCGCGCGGGGGGATAGCCTGTGTCCATGACGACCGCTCCTACTCCGACCCCGGCGGCGGTGCTGGACGCCTACTGGAACGGTGCCCACCTCGCCGACCCGCCCGCCTTCCTCCACCGGGCGCGCGGCGTGTCGCCCGTGCTGCACGACTCCTCGCGCGGCGTCGCCCTGCTGACCGGCCACCCGGAGGTCTCGGCGGCGCTGCGGAGTCCCCATGTCCGCACCACCCGTTACGAGGGCGGCGAGGCGGTCCGCGCGAGCGCCAGTTACGCGGTGATGAGTCCGATGATGCTCTTCCACGACGGGCCGAGCCACACGCGGCTGCGCTCGCTCGCCGTGCGCGCCTTTACCCCGCGCGTGCTGGAGGAGAGCCGGGAGTTCATCACCTCGCTCACCGACGAACTGCTGGACGACGCGGCCCGGCGGGGGGAGGTGGACGGGGTGGCCGCCCTCGCCACGCCGCTCCCCGTCACCGTGATCGTGCGGATGCTGGGGCTGAGCGGCACGGACGCCGACCGCTTCCGCATGTGGTCGGAGAGCATCGCGGACCTGCTGGGCGGGGTGAACGTAACTCCGGAGCGCTGGGCACAGGTGGAGGCCGACGCGCGGGCGATGCGCGCCTACTTCCGCACGTTGGCGGATGACCTGCGTGCGAATCCCCAGCCCGGCCTCCTCTCCGCCCTCGCCGCCGCTGAAGATGAGGGGGGCAGGCTGAGCGGCGAGGAACTGCTCGCCAACGCCGTCCTCCTCCTCGTCGCCGGGCACGAGACGACGAGCAACCTGATCTCGGGCAGCCTCCACGCCCTGCACGAACACCCGGAGCAGCGCGCGTGGCTCGCCGAGGACCCGGAGGCGCGGGTGGGCAACGCAGTGGAGGAGTTGTTACGCTTCCTCTCCCCGGTGCAGGGGACGGGTAGGGTGGTGACGGTCCCCCTCACCCTCGGAGGAGTTGAATTGCCCGCCGGAACGTTCCTGAGCGTCAGCCTCGCCGGGGCGAACCGTGATCCTCGCCTGTTCGAGGACCCGGACACCCTGAACCTCGCCCGCGAGAACGCCCGGCTCCATCTGGCCTTCGCAGCGGGGGCGCACTACTGCCTCGGTGCGAGCCTCGCCCGGCTGGAGGGGAGCGTCTTCCTGACCCGGCTCCTCACCCGCTTCTCGGCGTACCGGGTGCCCGAGCAACCGCTCGCCTACCGCCCCAACTTCACCCTGCGCGGGCTGCGGGAATTGCGGCTGCACCTGCGTTGATCCCCTCCGACTCCCTCCCCCGCGCCCTGTGGCGGATGGCCCTGCTCTCCCTCGGGGGTGCGGTGGCACTCGGCTTCGCCCGCTTCGCCTACGCGCTCATTCTGCCCGCCATGCGCGCGGACCTCGACTGGTCCTTCACGCTGGCCGGTGCCATGAACGCGGCGAACGCGGTCGGCTATCTGCTCGGGGCACTGACGGCTCCTACAATTGCGGCGCAGTTGGGTCTACGCGTCACCTTCGCGGCTGGTCTGGCCCTAACGGCCCTCGCCCTCCTCGCCTGCGCGCTGACGGGAGCGGCCCTGGCCCTGCTCATCCTGCGCTTCTTGGCCGGGGTGGGAGGGGCACTCGTCTTCGTGACGGGCGGGGCGCTCGCCTCGCTGGCCGCGCGTGCCCACCCGTCGAGGAGTGTCCTCCTGCTCGGCGTCTTCTACGGCGGGGCGGGGGTGGGCATCCTCGCCTCGGCGCTGTTGCTTCCGCCGCTGCTCGTCCACGGCTGGCGGGAAGCGTGGGCGGCCCTCGGTGTGGCGTCGCTGCTCGCGCTGGGGGCGACCCTGCCCGCGCTGGTCCGGCTGCCCGACCGCACGGCGGGAGGTCTGGGAACGGGGCGCGCCTCCCTCACTCCCCTCGTGTGGGCCTTCGCCGCCTACGCCTGCTTCGGCGTCGGCTATATCGCGTACATGACCTTTATCGTCGCCTTCCTGCGGGCGAGCGGGGCGGGCGGTCTCGTCACCGTGTTCTGGGCGCTGCTCGGCCTCGCGGTCATCCTCAGCCCCCTGGTGTGGCAGCGGCCAGCCACCCATCTTCCCGGCGCTCGGGCGATGTCGGCGCAGATGCTCACGCTCGCGGTGGGCGCGGCGCTTCCGCTGCTCTCCACCCATCCCGCCGCGCTGCTTCTGTCCGGCCTGCTCTTCGGCGGGAGTTTCCTCGCCGTCGTCACCTTCACGACCATCCTCACGCGGCGCACCCTGCCCGAACCCTCATGGGGCCGGGGCATCGCCGCCTTCACCGTCATCTTCGCCGCCGGACAGACCCTCGGTCCGCTCCTCACCGGGGCGCTGTCGGACGGGGCGGGAGGGCTGAGGCTCGGCCTGGGTGTCTCGGCGCTCGTGCTGCTGGCGGGGGCGGGGCTGGCGTGGGGGCGGAGAATAGAGCGAGAGGAGCGGACTGCATGAGCTACCAAGTGACATGGCACAACACCGAGGAGACGCACGCCACTATCCGCGACATTCTATTCATGTATGTGGAGATGGCAGAGAGTGGAGGCTTTTTCCACAACATAGACACGGGAAGCTTCGACGCCTTGCGTTTTGTTGATGCAGAGTTAGATGTTGGCCCACATCACGCCCCTCCGGTTGACCTTGATCTGCTGCGAATGGGATCGGCAATCAACCTCTTGTGCCGGTTGAACGACTGTTGGGTGGAGCATGACACCATAGAACTTCCCGAGAACGACTTTTTTCGGGAGGCGGTGCGAGACGGGAAGTTCTTGCATTTACCGGACATAGAGGTGCTTCTGGTCGAAACGTTTTCGAGGAGTTCCAGCGAGTTGGAGGGCTGG
Organism: Deinococcus sp. YIM 134068; assembly: GCF_036543075.1. Classification (NCBI taxonomy): domain Bacteria; kingdom Thermotogati; phylum Deinococcota; class Deinococci; order Deinococcales; family Deinococcaceae; genus Deinococcus; species Deinococcus lichenicola. The sequence goes on along the minus strand of NZ_JAZHPF010000017.1, from coordinate 14,431 downwards.
CTTGATGAACAACTTAGGTTTATCTACGAACGGCACGTCCTGGCCTACTTCGCTCGGTTGAGTCGGTCTTGACCCTCCATTCGCTCCTGCCCACCCGCTAGAATCCCCTCCGTATGCCCGATCCCGACCGTACCCGCGAGGCCCTGCGCGCCGCCCTCACCGCCTGGGCGGTGGCAGAGGTGCGCGGCGACCAGGCCCGCGTGACCCTCGCGCCCGACCCGGACACCCTCGCCCGACACCTCGACCCCGTGGACGCGGGGTGGTCGCTGGGCTGGACCTGCGAGAGCGTGCAGCCGCCCGTGGTGCGCGCCCGCCTGACCGTGGGCGGCGCGACCCGCGAGGGCCTGGCGGGAGGTCACACCCTCCACGACGCCAAGTTGCGTGCCCTGGCCGACGCCGCGCGCTTCTTCGGCGTGCTCACCCCCGGCGAGGCCCCCTGGGTGGAGTACGACCCCGAGGACGGCCCCAACACCAGCGACCTCGACGCGGAGGTGGAGGCTGCGCCCGCCGCCCGCACCTCGGCCCTTCCGCCTGAGCCACCCCGCGACCCGCAGATGGACAAGGCCCGGCGTCACATCGAGGAAATGGTGGACCAGATTCGTGCGGCAGGAAAGGGCAAAGAGATGGCTCACCTGACGATGCGCGGCTACGGCAAGACGGTGGAGGAAAGCCGCGCCATCTACAAAGAGCTTCAGGCCATTCTCAAGGGCTGAGCGGGAGGCGAGGCGGGTGCGGAAGTTCATCGCGGTGGGGGACGTTCATGCCGACTGGGCGGGCCTGTGGGCGGCGCTGCGGGCGGCGAGCTGCGTGGACGCTCAGTTCCAGCCGACGCCCCCGGTGCAGTCGGGGCTGTATCAGGTGGTCCTGCTGGGCGACCTCGTTCACCCCAAGAGCGAGCGCGACTACGAGCGGCTGACCGGGCTGGCCCGCTTTAGCCCCCGCGACCCCGACCACCTGCTCCTCGCGGCGCGGGAACAGGTCGCCCACCTGGAGCGGCTGCGAGCCTACCAGGAGGCCGCGCCCCACGCCGTCCACATCCTGCTCGGCAACCACGACGCCGCCGTGCTGGACCCCCGCTTCGTCCTGGGCACGAGCGGCGGCCTCGTCCACGTGGAGTTCGACCCCGCGCACGGCGGTCAGCACCTGCCGGGGCACCTGCGCGCCTGGATGGAGGGCTTTCCCCGCGAGCTGCGGGTGGGGAGCGTGCAATTCGCCCACGTCTCGCCCCTGCCGTCGCACCTCCACTACGACGACCTCTTCTACGCCGACCGCACCGCCAAACGCTGGTTCCGCGAGACGCCGGAGAACGTGCGCCGCTCGGGCCTGAGCTTCGGCGTCTACGGCCACACCCAGCCCGGCGGCGGCATCCTCCTCGACCGGGGCACGGGCTTCGCCATCATCGACGCCCTGCCCGACCGCGAGTATCTGGAGGTGCTCCTCGACCCGGCCCACCCCGACCCCGTGCAGAGCGCGCGTGCGGTGCCCTTTTAAGGTCTGCGCCTCGTGTTGACATCCCCAGGGGACGCGGCTATCCTTAATCCCGCTGCTTTTTGCGGCATGTCGTTCGGCGGGGTCCGGTAGTGTAGCGGTTAGCATATCTGCCTGTCACGCAGAAGGTCGCGGGTTCAAATCCCGTCCGGACCGCCAACAGGCCTCCCCTGGGAGCCACACGGCAAAGTAGCTCAGTTGGTAGAGCAAACGACTGAAAATCGTTGGGTCGGCGGTTCGAGTCCGCCCTTTGCCACCAAGCAGGAAGTTCCCCGTCAAGCACGGGGAATTTCTATTTGGACTCTTCAATGAGCGAGATGGGAATCGCGGGATAGTTTGCTCCTCGGGGCGTGTTTTCAGAGCGAACGGAACGATTCGAGTTTGTCAGTCGCAGACCAACCCAGGATGCCGTTGGGAGGAGCAGTTATGCACCTCGACGAACTCTGAACTCTGGCAGCGACACACCCGGCACCTCAAGCGCCGTAAGCGCAGCGCGTCACCCTGACTTACGACGCCACCGCCCGGACCCTGCGTGCCTACCTGGAAAGGCAGGGCCACTCCCTGCAAGCTGAGGCAGTCACTGTGGCGGACCTGCGCGGCTTCATGGAACACCTCGAAGCGCGGGGCCTTGCCGAAGGAGGGATGAACGCTCACTCCCGTGCCCTCGAGGAGGTCTTCGGCTGGGCGGTCAAAGACGAACTCCTCGACCGCAGTCTCACTGCCCGGTTGGAGCGCATCAGGAGACCCCAGCGGCTCATGGTGACGCTGGGCGGCGAGGAGTACCGGCGGATGCTCGACGTGGCCCGCAAGTGCGCCTGCCGCGACCGGGAGACCACCATCGCGGTCAACCTGTTCGACACCGGGCTGAGACTGGTGGAGGTGGCGAGCCTGACGCTGGACGACGTGAGGTGCGCCGATGGGCACATCCGGCTCATCGGGAAGGGCGACAAGGAGCGCGTGGTCCCTCTCGGTCAGATGTCTTCCGAGGTCCTGAACCTTTACATCCGCAAGAGCCGCAAGCCACGCCACAACTTCACGCAGCACGTCCTCCTGGGCAGGGCAGGCACCCCGCTGACCCGCTCCGCTCCGGCGTCTCGCGGACCTCGGGGAGCAGGCCAGGCTAAAGTGCCCAGGGCACACGCGGCTCCTCACGCCTTTGGGCGGGCCTTCGCCCTGAACCACCTGCGGAATGGGGGAGACGTGTTCTCGCTCCAGCACGTCATTGGTTACTCCACCCTGGACATGCCCCGCCGCCACCTGAACCTGCTTCCCGAGGACCTGGTGAGAAGGCACGCTCAGGTGTCCCCGGCGGACCGTCTCGCCGCCTACTTCACATTCAGGACGAACCCCCGGTGTGGAGCCGGGGGTTGTCGTCCTGAACGTGGCGCACCCTGTAGGACTCGAACCCACGACCGACCGCTTAGAAGGCGGTTGCTCTATCCAACTGAGCTAAGGGTGCAAACGCTAGGGAGCAGGGAGAAGCCCCCAGTCGGGGGCCTGAGTCGTTGGAGCGGGATCACGGATTCGAACCGAGGCCAGAAGCTTGGAAGGCTGCTGTGCTACCACTACACCAATCCCGCGTGCTCACGCGCTGAACGTAAAAATTGGTCGAGGCGACTGGATTCGAACCAGCGACCCCTTGGTCCCAAACCAAGTGCGCTACCGGCCTGCGCTACGCCTCGTCCACGTCTGCGCGGTCAAGATAATAGCAGAGCGCGGGCGGTTGTGGAGTGGGGCGTCTGGCTGACGTGAGAGGGGTATCCTGCGACATCGTGAGGGCCGCCGCGAGCGTGAAAACCTATCTGGAACTGGTGAAGTTCGAACATACCGTCTTCGCCCTGCCCTTCGCCTACGCGGGGATGCTGCTGGCAAGCATGGAGGCCAACGGCACGGGCTGGCCCGGCTGGCACGTCCTCTTCTGGGTCACGGTGGCGATGGCGGCGGCGCGCACGGCGGCGATGGGGGCGAACCGGGTCATCGACCGCCTCATCGATGCCCGCAATCCGCGCACGGCGGCCCGCGAGGTCCCCAGCGGCAAGGTCAGCCCGGCCCAGGCGTGGGCGCTCGTCGGGGTCAGCCTCGTCGTTCTGACGTTCGCGGCGGCGCAACTCAATCCGCTGTGCCTCGCGCTGTTGCCGCTGGCCGTGGTCTTCCTGATCGGCTATCCGTACACCAAGCGTTTTACCTGGTTGTGTCATGTCTGGCTCGGTGTGACGGACGGCGCGGCGGCGGCGGGGGGCTGGATCGCCGTCACGGGCGAATTCGCGCCGGGGGCGTGGCTGCTGTGGGCGGTCGTCCTCTTCTGGATGATCGGTCTGGACGTGATCTACGCGACGCTGGACTACCGGTTCGACCTCGCGCACGGGATCAGGAGCATCCCGGCCCGCTTCGGCATCCCCCGCGCCCTGCGGATCGCGGCGGCGAGCCACGCGCTGACCTTCGGGCTGCTCGCTCTCGTGGGCGTGGTCACGGGCGCGAGTTTCTGGTACTTCCTCGCCGTGCTGGCGATGGGCGGCCTCCTGCTGTACGAACACCGCCTCGTGAACCCGGACGACCTGGGGCGTGTGAACGTCGCCTTTTTCGACGCGAACATGTGGCTGGCCCTCACCATGCTCCTCGGCGTGGTCGTGGACGTGACGTGGCGCAGCCTGACCTGACGGCCCCCCGAACCGCGTTCGGGGACGGGGACGAGCGACTCGCCCTCACGCTCCTGCGCCGGGCACGTGACGCGCAGCTTCCCGGCTCGGTGGAGTGGGCGGTCCTCGAGCGGCTCACGGGCCTCGTCCTGATCCACACCCTGCGGGAGGTGGAGGGCACCTTCGCGCTGGAGCGGGCGGACGCGGTGCTCGACGCGGCGGGGGTGCCCCGGCCCACACTGGCCTGGCTGGAGGACGGCCCCGGTGCCGACGGTGGCGGTGCCCGTTAGAATGGCCCGAATGCGTGCGGCGGCGGGAGGAAGGGCTTGACCCTGGAGAGTTCGGAACTGGAGTTCGCGTCCAGGTACGAGCCTTACGCCGCGTCGGGCCTCCTGTACCCGCAGCGTGAGGGCAGCCCCCTGCTGGAGTTCGCCTCGGGCGGGCGGGTCCTCTACCTCTTCGACCGCAGCGGCCCGTACCGGGGGCGGCCCGGCCCGGCGCGCGTGGTCGTCCACGGCGTTCTCGATTCCCAGGGGGAGGGGCCACGTGTGCTGACGGCGGACGAGACGGGCCGGGCGCGAGAGGCCCTGACCGTGGTGGGCGTCTCCGGGGTGGAGGGCGTCGGTCAGCTCCTCGCCGTCTCCCGGCGCGTGTGGGTGGTCCGCGCCCGCCTGCCGCTCGTGCTGGCGACCTTCGGGGAGCTTCCGGCAGCGCAGGTCGGTGCCTGGGCAACGTTCCGGACGGTGCCGCCGCTCCACGGCTTTCTCGTTTGAGGAGGACCGTCCAAACTGGCAGCGGTCCTGAGTTGAGGCTGAGAGAACCTCAAACGGTCGTTCGGGAAGAAGGAGGGACAGACGCAGTGAGAGTCACGCCTGCTCCTCTGATGCTCGGAAACGCCGTCTCATCAAGAGAGGCGGGCACCTCCCCCACCTGTCGCCCCCACCGTCCTCTTATGTGAGCGAGATGGGACTTTACTTAAGCTGGCCCGTCGGTCATGATGGTCCGGGCGCTCCATGACCGATCTGCTCTTTCCTCTTCCGGCGCGGCGGCACGACCATCAGCGGGCGTGTCTGGTGCTGGGCGACCTCGTGGAGAGCACGCGGCTGGCCCACCTGCTGCCGCTGGAGGACTACGCGGCCCTGATGGCGGAGTTCGTGCAGGTGCTCATCCTGAGTTTCGAGGCGCGGGGCGGGCGGGTCTTGCAGCATCAGGGCGACGCGGTGCTGGCGCTGTGGCGGGCGGGCGAGGTGGCGTCGGGGGTGGCCGCCGGGCACGAGGCCCACGAACGGGCCGCGCGGCTGGGGCTGGCGGGCCGACTGGGAGTGACGTTGCGCGTGCGGGTGGGGGTGGCCCTCGGTCCCGTCATCACCGGCCCGGTGGGCGGACAGCCGAGCGCCTATGGCCTGCCCGTCAACTATGCCCGTCGCCTGTGCGACGCCGCCGAGCCGGGCGAGACGCTGGCCTGCGGCGAGGTGGCGGCCTCACTGGGATTCCCCGCCCATCTCCTCCCCCGCCTCCTTCCCCCGCTGGCGGGCTTCGGGGCCGACTGCCGGGCCTACGGCGTGCGTGAGGTTGTTGCGGGCGGCATGAAAACTGGTTAAGCGGTGGGGGGGCCTTCTCATGAGAGCGCGTCTAGACTGCCCGCATGGAACGCAAGCCCCTGGTCCTCGTCATCGAGGATGAAAAAGATATCGCACGCTTCATCGAACTCGAACTCGCCGCCGAGGGGTACGCGACGGAGGTCGCCTTCGACGGGGTGACGGGCCTCTCCAAGTTCCGGGAGGTCAACCCCGACCTCGTGATCCTCGACCTGATGCTGCCGGTGCTCGATGGGCTGGAGGTCGCGCGGCGCATCCGCAAGACGAGCAACACGCCCATCATCATCCTCACCGCGAAGGACGGCATTCAGGACAAGGTGGAGGGGCTGGACTCCGGGGCCGACGACTACCTCATCAAGCCCTTCTCCATCGAGGAACTGCTCGCCCGCGTGCGCGCGCACCTGCGCCGGGTCAACCCCGCCGTGACGGGCGAGGTGCGCGTCGCCGACCTCGTGATGAACCTCGACGGGCGCGAGATTTTCCGGGGGGGGCGTCGCGTGGAACTCAGCGCGAAGGAATTCGAGTTGCTGGAACTCCTCGCGCGCAATCCGGGCAAGGTCTTCTCGCGCTTCGAGATCGAGGAAAAGGTCTGGCCGGAGTACACGGGCGGCAGCAACGTGGTGGACGTGTACATCGGCTACCTGCGCCGCAAGCTGGAGGAGGGCGGCGAGCGGCGGCTGATCCACACCGTGCGCGGCGTGGGCTACGTCCTGCGCGAGGAATAGCAAGAGCAGCAGGAGCCGGGGCGGGAGCTACACTGCCGGGCGTGAGGGACCACCCCACCACGCCCGGCGTTCGTCTGTCTGGAGAGGTCGTCAATCTCCGGCCCTCTTCCTGGCGACTGGCAGCGGGCGACTGGCGACTTCCCCCACCAGCCCGGAGCCACCCGTGACCCTCCGCTGGCGTCTGACTCTCTTCTACACCGGGCTGCTCGCCGCGCTCCTGACCGTGGTGGGGGTGGCGGCGCTGCTGCTGATGCGGACGAGCCTGCTGGGCAACCTCGACCGGGAGCTGGGGCGGACCTTCCGCACCTTCACGGAGACCGTGAGCCAACTGCAACTGGAGGAGTCCGGCACGACCGGGGAGGAGAACGTGGCCGGGAGCCTCTCGCCCCTGCGCTACTTCTTCCCGAACGACGCGATTCAGTTGGAGGAACTCGCCTTCTACGACGCGGCGAGCCTGCGGGCGGCCCTGAACGGGGCGCAGACGCCCGCCGCCCGTGAGCAACTCTTCAATCTGGTGCGGACCCTCGCCGACGCGACCCGCCGCCCGCCCATCGGGCTGAACCCCGATACTCCCCTGCGGCTGAGCGACGCCGAACTGACCCGGTTGATCGGGGCGCAGGGCGGGCAGCTCATTGTGGAGCGTGACCTTCAGGAGGCGTACAGCAACCGGGTCTCGCGCTACCGCTTTCTCGTCACGCTGGGGCCGGTGCAGCTCAAGCCGAGCGGGCTGGGCGGGCCGCGCGAGACCTTCGCCGTGACGTACGTGGGGCGGCCCCTCACCGCCCTTCAGGACACGCTCGCGCAGCTTCGGCAGGTGATCGTGCTGCTGTTCCTCGTCGGGCTGGCGACGGCGGGGGCGGGGGCGTACCTGCTCGCCGGGCGGGCGCTGCTGCCGCTCCGGCAGGTGCAGCGGGCCGCCGAGGGCATCGGGGGGCAGAACCTCGCCGAGCGGGTGCCCGAGCCGCGCACCGGGGACGAGGTGCAGGCGCTGGCGGCGGCCCTCAACGCCATGCTGGGACGGCTGGAGGCGAGCTTCGAGGCGCAACGCCGCTTCACGAGCGACGCGAGCCACGAACTCCGCACGCCCGTCACGGCGATCAGCGGGCACGCCTCGTACCTCCTGCGCCGCACCAACCCGACCGGCCAGCAGCGCGAGAGCCTGAACATCATCCGCTCGGAGTCCGAACGCCTGACCAACCTCATCGCCAGCCTGCTCCAGCTCGCGCGCTCGGACAGCGGGGCGCTGACCCTGACCCGCCAGCCCGTCCTCTCCGGTCCCTTCCTCGCCGAGATCACGCGCGAACTCGCCCCGCTCGCGCAGGCGCAGGGCACGGCCCTCACGGCGGGCGGGCAGGAGGTGGTCTTCGAGGGCGACCCCGACCGCCTCAAGCAGGTCGTCATCAACCTCGTCGGCAACGCCCTCAAGGCCGGGGCGAGGACCGTCACCCTCACGGGAGAGCCTCAGGAGGACGGGCGCGAGGTGCGCCTGAGCGTCCGCGACGACGGCCCCGGCATCGCCCCCGAACACCTCGCCCGCCTCTTCGACCGCTTCTACCGCGTGGAGGACAGCCGCAGCCGTGATCAGGGCGGCGCGGGCCTGGGCCTGAGCATCGCCAAGGGCATCGTGGACGCCCACGGCGGGCGCATCTGGCTGGAGAGCGAGGTGGGAAAGGGCACCACTGCCCACGTCCAGCTTCCGGTCGGCGATCTTCCCGAGCTGGACGAGGACGACGTGCCGTGAGCGAAGGGCGGGGGAGAACGTTCCTCCTCCGCGTTGAGGACGAAGGTTGAGGCTATCGGCGGGGACGGGGGGAAGTCACAGCACGTCAGTCTTCGCCCTCCAAAAAACCCTCACTCTCGCCGCCCACTCCTCACCTTTGAGCCGACGGCCCACGCCACCACCACGCCTTGCTCGCGGAGCTTCCTGGGTGGGCCTTCCAAACAGAGCACACCAAGATCAAACCTTGCCACGCTGAGAATCCGATCACATACGCGGTTCACAGGCCCTTTGCCCAGCGCAGCGCCACTCCCCCAGCCCCCTCTGGGGGGAGGGGGCAAACCGAAGCAAGACGCCCCGCCCCTTCACCACCCTCCCCCAATACCCCCCGACCGTGACCCCATTCCCCACACCCTTTTCCCCCTCCGCCCTACACTGAAGAGCGTGTGGCCCGCCCGCTCCCCCTACGCCCGCCTGGAGGCGTTCCTGCGGGACATCCTCGGCGGCGGCACGGCCCTGCTCCACGAGGAAGAGGCGGCCCCCGCCCACACTCTGAACGCGGTGGACCTCGGCTGGTCGGAGGCGGTCTCGCGCGGCTTCGGCTTTCCGGAGGTCTTCAGCCATCAGGCGGAGACGTACCGCCTGATGCGGGACGGCAAACACGTGATCGTCACGACGCCGACGGCGAGCGGCAAGACGGGCGCGTTCTTCCCGGCGGTGTTCGAGCGGCTGGAGCGGGACCCACGGGCGACCGCGCTCTTCGTCTACCCCCTCGTGGCACTCGGGCAGGACCAGCGCGACAAGCTCGCGGCCTTCCGGGAACGCGGCGGCTTCGGCTGGGAGATCGGCGCGTTCCAGGGTGGTGCCCAGCCGAACGAAGTGTTCCGGGAGGACGTGCGGATGGTCACGGCCACCCCCGACAAGCTCCACTGGTCGTTGACGCAGCCGCGCGTGCGCGAGTTTCTGTCGCACCTCTCCTTCATCGTGCTGGACGAGGCGCACACCTACCGGGGCGGCTTCGGCAGCGAGGTCGCCGGAATGCTGCGCCGCCTGCTCGACCTCGCGCGGGCGCTGGGGGCGAGGCCGCAGGTCGTCCTCAGCACCGCCACCATCGGCAACCCCGCCGAGTTCGCCCGCGAGCTGACCGGGGTGGACGCCGTGCAGGTGGGCGAGTCGGGCGCGGCGCGGCACGGCAAACGCTACTACCTCGCCGACCACCGGGGACAGCCCCGCCGCTTCTGGGACGCGGTGGTGAGCGCCAGCGTGACGCACAACCTCAAGGTTCTCGCCTTTTTCCGGGGCCGTTCGCGGGCCGCGCGGCTGTACTCGACCTACCGGGCGCAACCGCTCTCCGCGCGGCACACCCACCTCTACATGGCCGGAACCTCCGACCGCGAGGGCCGCCTCACCGAGTTCCGCCGGGCGGGAAGCGGGGTGATGTTCGCCACGAACGCGCTGGAGGCCGGGGTGGACATCGGCGACCTGGAAGTGGTCATCATCGACGGCTATCCGGGGTCGCGCATGGCCTTCCGGCAGATGGCGGGCCGGGCCGGACGGATCGCGCCGGGGCTGGTGCTGTACCTTCCCGCCCTCAACGAACAGGGCGTGCCACAGCCCGTGGACGCCTTCTACTCCAACGCGGGCAACTTCCGCGAACTCGTCACCGGACCCATCGAGAAGGCCGTGGTGGAGGCGAACAATCCCTACCTCTCACCCCGGCACCGGGGGCGGGCGAACGAGGAGTTCAGGGCGGCGGGCCTCCCGGCGGAGGTGGGGCCGTCCCCGAAATACTGGAACCTGCGCGGCGAGGGCAGCGCCAAGTTCGCCGTCGTGGAGGAGGCCGACTGGGAGACGAAGGGCCTGCGTGCCTTCGACACCCCGCTGGAGTCGCCCAGCCAGCACTACGCGCTCACCGAGAAGCACGAGGGGGCCGTCTTCACGCTCGACGGGCAGGGGTACAAGGTGACGCGCTGGCAGGAGCACCCGGCGGGCACGGCGATCCTGGCGCAACGCTTCGACGCGGCCAACCTCTTCACACGCGGGCTGTACGCCATCGAGGTCAGCCCGACCCGCATGGGCGAGTGGGTGCGGCGGGGTGCCCTTGCCTACCGCCACGGCGAGGTGACGATCCGCCGCCGCTACACCGGCTTCATGATGATGCGGCAGGTCTTCGAGCGCGTCTGCACCGGCTGCGACCGCGAACCCGACCCCACCGAGCGGGCGTGCCGGACCTGCGGCAGCCGCATTCAGGACCGGATGCAGGACCACAAGCTCTCCGAGCACCTGTACGACGATCCCCTCGAACTGCCGCCCTTTCGCACCTCCGCGCTGGAGATCGGGGTGGATGCCCGCGCCACCGAATACCCCACGGCGGTCGCGCACACCCTCAAGCACCTGCTGCAAAAGGTCACGCCCGAGCGCGTCGCCTGCGACGAGAACGACCTCGCCGGGGCCTTCCGCGAAGGCCGCGACAACTACTTCTTCCTGTACGACGACTGGCTGGGGGGCCTCGGGGTGTCGCGCCGCGCCTTCGAGAATCTGGACGACCTGCTGGGCCGTGCCCTCGACCTCACCGCCAGGACGTGCTGCAAGGAGGCGCACGGCTGCTACGAGTGCATCGCCGTGAGCCGCTGCTACGCGCCCTTCCTGGCAAGTGGGGAGCGGCGTCCCACCGACAAGCATGCGACCCGCGCCTTCCTGCAAACGCTGCTGGGAGTTCAGCCCGCCGCCGAGCTGGAACCCGACGCCGCTACCCTGCCCGAGATTCCCGCCCTGCCACCCGCGTGGCCGCTCCAGGCGCGCGAGCTGCTCGACCTCCAGGGCCTCTCGCTTCCCGAGGTCAGCGCCCGCCTCGGCATTCCCAGCCGCGAGATTCAGCGGGCCGTGAGCACGACGAGTCCCCTGCGGGTGCGCCACGCCAAGTTCGGCGAGGGCGTGCTCCTCCAGGGCTTCGGCCAGGGCGAGCGCCGCGAGGTGCTGGCCTATTTCCCCGGCGTCGGTCAGAAACGCCTGCTCCTCAAGTTTGCGGGGTTGACAGTGATCGAGAAGCCCACCGTGGGGGCCGGGGCCAGCGGTTGACCCCCCCGTGCGGACGCGGCTATACTCCATTCCGCCTGTGAGCAGGCGACCCTTTGGGGCATTGTGTAATGGCAGCACAGCAGTCTTTGGAACTGTTAGTCAAGGTTCGAATCCTTGTGCCCCAGCCAGGCAGAACTCCCGTCCAGCACGGGGGTTTTCTTTTTGCGGCGGCGGGTCACGGTGGAGGGGGCTTCTTAAAGCGTCCAGCTGATGGGAAAGCGTCTCGCAGATGAGGCGAAGTTCACTCCGCCTCACGTCCAGTCAGGCGGGCTTCACCCGAAATCAGGCGGCCCCGGATACGGTGAGGCCAGTCAAGCCGCCGAGACCCAGCGTCCAGAACGGCTCTGGAGACGCGGCTTCCCACGCCGGAGGAATCCCATGAAGAAGTTCGCCATCCTGACCCTGCTGACCGCCGCCGCGCTGCCCCTCGTCGCCCCGGCCCTGGCCGCGCCCCGCCTCAGCACCCAGAGCATCATCGTGAACCCCGTGCAGACGAGCCTCTCGGTGCGCGTGTGGGTGGACCGCGACCCCAGCGGCAGCATGACCCCGAACTACCGGGTCGGCGACCGCATCCGGCTCTCCGTGCAGACCAACGAGGACGCCTACGTCTACCTGTTCAACGTCAACCCCGACGGCAGCGTGGACCAGATTCTCCCCAACCGCCTCGGCGGCACCAACTTCGTTCGCAGGGGCGAGGTCCGCACCTTCCCGGCGGTGAACGACTCCTTCACCTTCGACGTGGCCGGACCCTACGGCGTGAACAAGGTCCTCGTCGTCGCCAGCCGCCGCGCGCTCAACCTCTCGGAGATCAGCTCCTTCCAGACCGGGCAGCCCTTCGCCACGGTCAAGCCCACCGCCAACTCCCCCCAGCGGCTCGCCCAGGCCCTGAGCATCGTCGTCAACCCGGTGACGCCCACCCCCACCCAGCCCGTCCCGTCCCAGCAGGACTGGGTGAGCGATACGGCGCAGTACAACGTGGCGTACTGAGGGTGAGTGGTGAGTAAGAAGTGGTGAGTGGGGCTGCCCCGCTGACTTTCAAAATAAGTGAGAGGAGTGGACGTGGTTGGTGACACGTTCCCTCGCTTTTATTTGTTCTCCTCCGTCAGCACGTAGAACGCCCGCTCCCCCTGCCGGGCGAGGTCAGTCACGGTGTACCCCCGCTCCAAGTACGTTCCGAGCACGTCGCGCAGGGCGTGTCTCCAGGCGAGGCGGGCGGCTTCGGGGAGAGTGTCGGTCTGAATGGGAACCTCCGCGAGAAGTTGATCCCCAGTCAACTCCAGACACGGGCGACCCGGCCCACCGTCCGTCTCTGCCTCCAATGCCGTTTCTCCTTGTGGTGGCGGGGCGGGACGTTCGGTGTGCGGCGCGGTCAGGTCCCACTCGATCATTAGGCGGTCGGCGGGGAAGGCGGTCTCGCGGCTCCCGCCCAGCGCGTACCAGTCGGGGTGGTAGCTCACGGCCCGCGCGCCCAGCTTGCCCAGGTTGAGGCGGGCGTTGCGCGCCAGGAGGGGGTCGAAGGTCCACGTCATGCGCGTCAGCCCCTGCGCCAGCGCCCGCTCCCGCTGCGCGAGCTTCAGGGCGACGGCGGCCCCACTGCCCCGCCACTCGGGGTCCAGCGCGAGGAGGTGCGAATGGTGCCACACCCGCCCGTCTCGCCACGCCGGGAACCCGTAGGCGAGGCCGAAGGGGCGGGGAGAGGGTTCGTCCGCCGGATACGCCCCCAGCACCACCGCCCCCGTGTGCGCCCCGATGCGGAGCATGGTCGCGGGCAATATCTCGCGGTCGGGGTAGCCCCAGGCCCGCACCTGCACGTCCTCCAGCGCCCGCATCTCCCAGGGATCCGTCACGTCCCGGATGACGAAGGGACGGCTCAAGCCCGGTGCTCCTCGTACAGTTCGGACACGTCGGCCAGAAAGTCCCGGTTCAGGGTGACGCCGATGCCGGGACCCTGCGGCACGGGCATCAGGCCGCCTTCGGCCTCCAGCCCCTCGTTCACCACGTCGGTCTCCCAGTAACGGCTGGCGCTGCTCGTGTCGCCCGGCAGCGTGAAGTTCGGCAGGGTGGAGAGGTGGATGTTGTGCGCCCGGCCCACGCCGCTCTCCAGCATCCCGCCGCACCACACGGGCACCCCGAAGGCGTGGGCGAGGTCGTGGACGCGCCGCGCCTCCGCGAGGCCCCCGACCCGCGCGACCTTGACGTTGATGACCCGCCCCGCCCCGAGGGCCAGTCCCTTGCGGGCGTCGGCGGCGCTCGCCACGCTCTCGTCAAGGCACAGCGGCGTCCGCAGTCGGCGCTGCAACTCCGCATGGTCCACGAGGTCGTCCCACGCAAGCGGCTGTTCTGTATACGTCAGGTCGTAAGCGTCCAGCGCCGCCAGCCGCCCCGAGTCCGCAAGGGTATAGGCGCTGTTGGCGTCCACGGTCAGGCGGATGTCGGGAAAGGCCTCCCGCGCCGCGCGGACGGGCTGCACGTCCCAGCCCGGCTTGATCTTGAGCTTGATGCGCCGGTAGCCCTGCTCGACATGTCGACGCACCGCGTCCACCGTCGCGTCCTCGTCTGCCTGAATACCCAGGCTCACCCCCACCTCCACCTCGGTCTTGCGGCCTCCCAGCAGCGTTCCCAGCCCCACACCGAGGGTCCGTGCCCACAGGTCCCACGCGGCCATCTCCACCATCGCCCGCGCCATGCGGTTGCCCCGAAAACCACCCAGCGCCGCCTCCACCGCCTCCGGGTTGGCGAAGGTCTCGCCCAGCACGCGCGGCAGAAACACCTCGCGCAGCAGATGCAGCGCCCCGGCGATGGTCTCCTCCCGGTACATCGGCGCGAATTCCATTGTCCCCTCGCTCAACCCCTGCACGCCGTCCCCGTGTAGCACGAGCAGCGGCACCAGCTTCTCCGTCTGCACCCCGAAACTCGTCTCGAAACGGAACTTCAGGGGCAGGCGCACGAGCCAGAGTTCAGCGGCGTCAATTCGGAGCATGATCACAGTATGCCGCCCCCGAAAAGTCGCCGCTGGCCGCGCCCCAATCCAGCTTGAGGAGGAGTTGACAAGATCGGGAAAGGCCTGTATCTTTTCTGAGCCTCAAGCGAGGCGGGGAGCATGACAGGCGAAGAGATGCGAGAGCAGGGCCGCCCGACAGGGGGGTACACGCGGTTCCTCCCCCGAGGAACTCCAGACGTGTGAGGAGT